>NZ_CALMPC010000019.1:0-34920 GCF_937872235.1 uncultured Thermomonas sp. | reverse complement strand
ATGGGTATGCGAATGCCCGGCCTCCGCATCGGCGGGAGTGTGCTCGCACAACGAACAGCCCTCGCTCCACACGCTGTCACCGTCGATGTAGTGCTCCTGCTTCCAGATCGGGCTGGTGTGCTTGACCGCCTCCACGACCTGCCGACAGGCGCGAAAGGCTTCATCCCGATGCGGGGTGCCGGCGGCCACCACCATGGCCAGGTCACCGATCCCCAAGCGCCCTTTGGCATGGCCGATGTAGAGCTTGAGCTTGCCGCCGAAGTCAGCCTCGGCGCGGGCAGCGATCTCGGCGAAGCCATTGAGCGCCAGCGGCACGAACATGTCGTAGCTGATGCCCGTGACGTGGCGGCCGTGGTTCAAATCGCGCACGCGGCCGACGAACATCGTAATGCCGCCAAACTTGGGGTCGGATACAAACGCCAATGCCGCAGCCGGGTCCAGCTTGCCATCGGCAAGATCCATCACTTCAGTCCGATGCTGCGGCATCCTCAACCCCCACTCACTGGCGGCAGCACCGCCATCTTGCCGTCGGTGGGAAGTACCTCGCCATCGCGCAGCACACGGGTGTCGCTGGCAAATGCCGAACGTGCCAGCAGCGCCGATTGAAAAGCCGGCCAATGCGCCTTGCCATGGGCGTCCACGGCATCGCGCAGATCCGCCACGCAAGCACCATCGGCCAATTCCAGCGTCAATTGCGCCGATGGCTGGTACTGCCGAAATGCACCAAACAGGCTCAACTCGACCTTCACGTCATCACCTCATCCAGTTGCGGGGGCAGCCAATGCCCCAAGCCATACACATCGACCATTGCGCCGGCAGCGGGTGATGCTGCCGTGTCTGGCAGCACGATCCAGCAATTGGCCTGCGCCATCGGCGCGATCCGGAACGATTCCTGCCCCGGCAGCACGCGCGCCTGCAACTGCCCGTGCTGGTCAAGTTCCAGTCCACCTTTCAGATGAAAGCGCAGTGCTGCGCGCTTATTGAATGCCGCCGCCAATGGCACCCGCAGCGCACGCTCTGGTGCCAAGCCCAACAAAACCCGCAGCGCAGGCTCCACAAAAAAGCGCAGCCCCACCGCGCTGGACACCGGGTTGCCGGGCAGGCCGAAATACAGCTGCCCGCCGGCCAAGCTGGCAAACAACAAGGGTTTGCCGGGGCGAATCCGCACTTTGTGGAAATGCAGGCAAGCCCCGATCCTGCGCAAAGCATCGGGCACGAAGTCATAGCGCCCCATCGACACCGCGCCGGTGCTCAACACCACCTCGGCCCCCGCCGCCAGCGCACGTTGCAGCGCTGCCAGAAACGCATCGGCATCGTCACTGACGGTTTCCCGCAACACCAATTGCGCGCCGGCATCGCGCACGCGCTGGGCCAGATACGGGCCATTGCTATTGCGGATTTCACCCGAAGCCAGCGTCCGGGTGGGGTCATCCACCAGTTCGCGGCCGGTGGTCAGCAGCGCCACCCGTGGCGCCGGCCGCACCTGCACCTGCGCCACACCCAAGGCCGCCAACAGCATCAATTGCGGGGCTTCAATCCGGGTCCCGGCCTTCAGGATGCATGCGCCAGTACGCACATCTTCGCCGCGCAAACGCACATGCTGACCGGGCTCCACCACCGCCGTGGTGCGAATCCGCAGCGGGCGGTCAGTGCCGTCGCGCACCAGCACCTCCACTTGCTCCACCGGAATCACCGCATCCAAGCCGTCGGGCAGGCGCGCACCGGTCATGATTTCCCATGCACCTGACGTGGCGATCGCGTGGGTATCGCCGGCTGCCTGCGCGCCGGCCACATCCAACTCTGCGCCCACTGCCAGCGGTTCACTGCCAATCCGCAGCGCGAAGCCATCCATCGCGGAGTTATCGAATGGCGGCAGATCTTCACCACTGCACACATCGCTGGCCAAGACCAACCCCACCGCGTCGGGTGCGGCGCAGGTGCGCGCCGGCAGCACCGCCACTTCGCGCTGAATCAACGCCAGCGCCTCGTCGAACCCGATCATGCGTGCGGCCGTCCATCGAGCATGGCCAGTGCATGCCCCAGCAAGGGCGCCAGTATGTCCATGCATTGCTGCGCGGCACGCGGGCTGCCCGGCAGGGCGAACACCAACATCGCGCCAAGTTGCACCACCTCGGCACGGCTCAGCCATGCCAAGGGCGTGTGTTTTGCACTTTCGCTGCGAATCATTTCGGCCAGCCCGTGCACGCTGCGGTCGGCCACCAGGCGCAATGCTTCCGGCGTCACATCGCGTGGCCCAAGGCCGGTACCGCCGGTGCAGACACACAGCCGCACACCTTGTTGCGACAGCGTGCGCAAGCGTTCGGCCAGCGGGTCGATCCCGTCGGGCAGCACTTCGATGTCATCCACATCCGCACCGAGCTTGCGCAAGCCCGCCACCAGCACCGGGCCGGAACGATCCTCGTATTCACCGGCACTGGCACGGTCACTGAGGGTGATGACGGCACAGGGCACGCCGTCGAGACGGGCCAGGTCACGCGGCTGGTAATGCCCGCGCTCGTCCTCATCCATGCCGTCTGGATGCACCCACAACCCCTTCTTGCCGCCCTCTTTGAACAACAGACGGATGCCGCTGATAGCAAGTGCCGGCTCAACGGGTTTGGTCAGATCGTAAAGGGTCAGCAGGGCCGCGTTGACGCCGGCCAACGCCTCCATCTCCACGCCGGTACGGGCTTCCAGCGCGCATTCGCAATACACGCGGATGGCGTGGCGCTCCGGCACCGGCACGCAGCGCACCCGCACCAGCTCCAGCGAAATCGGATGGCATAGCGGCATCAGCATCGAGGCCATTTTGGCCCCTTGCAGGCCGGCGATTTCCGCCATCACCAGTGCATCGCCTTTGGGCAGGCGGCGCTCGATCACGGTGGCAAACGCCTCCGGCCCCGGCAAAAACTCGCCCACCGCCACTGCACGCCGGCGGGTGGGCCGTTTGCTGCGGATATCGGCCATGTAAAAAGCCGCGTCACGTTGCGTTGTCATCTTGATTAACCGCCAATCGAAGCCAAATGCGGAGTGATGCCGGTATTGCCTTGATGCAGGCCGTGACCGGCAGCCTTCAAGCCCAGCTGGGTGGCGATGCGTGCAGTGAGCGCATCCAAGTCAGCATCCGATTGCAGCAAGGGCCGCAGCGGGATGCCAAAATCCCCGAATAGACACAGCCGCAAATCGCCACGCGCGGTGACACGCAGGCGGTTGCAGCCAGCGCAGAAATCCTTCGAATACGGCGCGATGATGCCAATCCGGCCGCGATAGTCCGGATGTGCATATTCCCGCGCCGGGCCTGCATCGGGCGCACGCGCTTGCTGCGTCCAACCGGCATCGACCAGCTGCTGCTCCAATGCTTCGGCGCGGTAGTGGTGGCGCTCGAAATACGCTTGGTTGTCGCCAGTGCGCATCAGTTCGATGAAACGAATGGCGATGTTGCGCTCGCGCAGGTAGTCATACCACGCCGGCAATTCATCGTCATTCAAACCGCGCAGCAACACCGCGTTGAGCTTGACCGCAGCAAAGCCCAGCCCCAGCGCCATCTCCACACCTTCGGTGACCTCCGCAAAGCGGTCGTGGCCGGTGATGGTTTTGAAGCGTGCCGGGTTCAAACTATCCAAACTGACATTGAGCGCGGTGAGACCCGCGTCGCGCCAGATGCCCACATGCCTGGGCAACAAACAGCCATTGGTGGTCAGCGCAATTTTCTGCACCCCGGGTGTGGCCGAGACAGCGGCAATGATCGATGGCAAGTCCTTGCGCAAACTGGGCTCGCCACCGGTCAGGCGGATCTTGCGCATGCCCACCGCCGCAAAGCCGCGCACCAGCCGCGTGATTTCGTCCAAGCTCAAAAACGTGGGGCGGCCATCGGCCTGATAGCCGTCCGGCAGGCAATAGCTGCAACGGTAATTGCAGGCCTCGGTCAACGACAGCCGCAAATAAGGAAATGTGCGGCCAAAGCCGTCCACAAGGGTTGCCATCTCAACGCTCCAGTCCAAATACGGGAGGCCGAACCGTTTCCGGTGCCGACCCGGCAGCGCTGACCACATCGATCAATGCCGCGGCCCGGTTGCCGTATTCAATGCCATGCAACGAACGTAGGCGGCCGGGCTTGGAGTTCGCGCACAAGGCGCGTCCTGACGTTGGCTAGAGTAGCCGCAGTTCGGGTGCTTGCGCTTGATTGCGATCAATATTCACCCATTCCAGCCGTTTGGGCTGCTGCCCGGGGCAGCATGGGCGTGTAAGCTGCGCCCCCATCGCTGCCCCATCCGGATGTATCACCATGAGCCTTGCCAGTTTCCAGGATCTTCTTGACGCCGCCCACCGGCAGCCAGAGCCGCAACGCTTGCTGTTTGTGTTCGCCAAAGTGGAATTGCCGGAGAACGCCAGCGCCCAGCAGCGCGAGCGTTTCGAAAATCGCGAAGGTGGCACGCTCACGCCCAGTTTGTGCGTGGACAAAGCCCCTGCAGACATTGAAAGTTTTGCCGCCCTGGTGGCCGAATCCGCAACCACCGGTCAAGCATGGGACATGGTCTTTGTGGGCAGCCTGGCAGGCCGCGCCGGGATTGCACCCAGCGCCGACGAAGCGGCACAACCACTGCGCTTCATGGTGAACGCCATCAATAATGGCCAAGTGGCGCAATTTGCCACGTTTGACCGCAATGGTGCCGTGTTGCAGTTTGGTTGAGAGCGTCAGCCGACCAGTAGCAGTCGCAACGTCTGCAAGCCGACGAAGAAGGCAATCAATACGGTGTTGATTGCCCAACCCACAGTCAACGCCTGCGCCATCACCCCATACCGCGGATCCTTGGCACTGGGTGCAACTTTCCACACCGCCGCCACGATCCAGGCAGTGTAGGCGAGCAGGAACACCAGCATGCCAAGAGTGGCACCCGGCAATTGGTGGTGATTGACCAGCCAGTACACCGCCAGCCACAACGCGCTGCTGGGTATCACGCCATACAGCCAAAACACCTTCCAGAGCGGGCTGCGCTCGGGCAAATACGCTGCGTGCATGGTCTGCATGAAACCCCCGAAAGCTTGGCCTGTATCCAGCATAACACCGCTCGCCACGGTGCTGACAAGCACCGCTGTGCGACACTTCGCAAATGAGCATTCTTGTTGCCAGCACACTGCTGTATCTGATCGCCACCGTTTGGCTGGCGATGGGCGTACAGCGCCCGGAGCGCACCCTCTCGCGCGGCTGGCTGCTGGCGGCCAGCACTGCCGTAGTGCTGCATGCCGTCTTCCATTGGTTGGGCTGGCGGCATTCCGGCAATACCGACCTGCATTTTTTTGCCGCACTATCGCTGGTGGGGCTGGGAATGGCCGCCATGACCACCTTTGCGGGCATTGGCGGACGCATGCGCGCACTTGGAGTCGTGGTCTTTCCACTGGCCGCTGCCCTGCTGGTGGGCTATGGCATGTATGGCCACGCCAAGCAACCGGAACCATTGGATTGGCGCTTGCTGTTGCACGCATGGCTGGCCCTGCTGGCCTACGCCACGCTGGCACTGGCAGCCTTGCTGGCCATGTTCTTGTGGCTCCAGGAACGCGCCCTGCGCCGCCGCGAATTTCATCTGTGGCTGCGCGCCCTGCCCCCACTGACCGCGCTGGAAACCTTGCTGTTTCGCACCATTGTCGTGGGGTTTACGCTGCTGACAGCCACGTTGCTGACCGGCGTGCTGTTTGTGGACAACCTGCTGGCCCAGCACCTTGTGCATAAAACCGTGCTCAGTCTGCTGTCATGGCTCGCGTTTGGCGTGTTGCTGCTGGGACGCTGGCGCTATGGCTGGCGTGGTGCGATCGCGGTGCGCTGGACACTGACCGCCATGGCGCTGCTGGTATTGGCATTTTTCGGCAGCAAATTCGTGCTGGAACTGGTGTTGCACCGCACTGGCTGAACATACACTTGCCATTGCAATGTTTGCATTGACAACTATTGCGCAGGCGGGCATTATGCCGCGCCATGAACACGCCAATCTTCCCCCCCGAGGCCTGCAGTGGCTCCACCCTGGGCTTGTTGTTCCGGCAAGTGCGCGACGCCATGTGGGCGCGCATGGAGCGCGAATTGGCCTTGGCCGGACATGCGCTGACGTTCAGCCAGTACATCGTGATCAAGACCTTGGCGGTAGGCACTGCCGGGGTCACCGACTTGGCCCGTACTGCCGATCTCAACCCCGGCGCGATGACCCGCCTGCTGGATAAATTGGAAGCGCGCGAGCTGGTGGAGCGAGTGGCTGACACCAACGATCGCCGCGCCTTGCACATCCATCTCACCGATGCCGGCCGCCAACTTTGGCGCGATGTGGACCAATGCGGCCGGCGCGTGCGTGAACGCGCGCTGCAAGGCATGGACGATGCTACCCGTGCCCAACTGACCCGCCTGCTGGAGCAGGCCCGCGACAACTTGCTGTCCCAGGATTGACTCCATGTTTCGAATGACCCCTCTCATCATCGCCCTGGGCGGCACGCTGTTGTTGGCCGGTTGCGCCAGCAGCAACGGGCTGGTCACCCAGACCACGCTGCGCGATGCTGCCAGCGTCCCGGTTGCTCGTTCGCTTGCAGGCGCGCCGCTATCGGCAGCCGCTTGGCCCAGCGAGCGTTGGTGGCAAGCGTTTGCCGACCCGCAACTGGATGCGCTGATGGATGAAGCACTGGCCAACGCGCCCAGCCTGGACGTGGCCGATGCGCGTGCGCGCAAGGCGCAGGCGCAGGCCGGCATTGCCGAGGCCGCACGCAAGCCGTCGGTGGGGGCCAGCGCGCAGGTGCTCGGCATGCAGTTGCCGGAAACCTTGGCCGGCAACGACATCGGTGGCTCGTTCAAGGTCGCCAATCTGTTGATGCTGAGCCTGAAGTACAACCCCGATGTGTGGGGGCAGGACAAAGCCAAGTGGCAGGCGGCAGTCGGCAATGCGCACGCGCTAGAAGTGGATGCACATGCAGCGCGGCTGAGCTTGGCGGCCAACATCGCCCGCACCTACGTTGCGCTGGCGCAAGCATTCGACCAGGCAGCACTTGCACAAGCCGAAATCACCCGCGCCGATGGGTTGCTGGTACTCGACCGGCAACGGGTCAAGGCGGGGCTGGACAATGGCATCGGGCTGGCGCAACACCAAAGCCAAGCCGCGCTCGCCAGTCAACAACAGCAAGCCGCGCAGCACCAGATCGAACAATTGCGCAACGCGCTGGCGCTGCTGCTAGGCGCCGGTCCGGATCGCGGCCTTGCCATCACCCCGCCGCAGCTGGCGCAGCCCAAGCTCATGGTGCCTGACACCCTATCCAGCGATCTGTTGGCACGGCGTGCCGATATCGTGGCGGCACGTTGGCGGGTGGAAGCCGCGCAGCACGGCATCGATGCCAGCAAAGCCGCGTTTTATCCCAGCCTCAATCTCAGTGCGCTAGCAGGATTGGCCGCGGGCAACTTGGGTGATCTGTTTGGCAACAAATCCCTGCTGCTCAACGGCGGCCCGGCCCTGAGTCTGCCGATTTTCGAAGGCGGCCAATTGCGCAGCCAATTACGCGCCAGCCAAGCCGATCACGACATCGCGGTGGCCAGCTACAACCAGACCTTGTTGGCCGCCATGCGGGAAGTGGCCGATGCGGTGCAAACCGCGCGCGCACTGGACACTCAGCTGGCCAGTACCCGCCAGGCACAGACCGCCGCCAATAGCGCTTACCGGCAAGTGCAACAACGTCAGCACGCCGGCCTGGCATCGCAACTGGATGTGTTGAACGCACAAAAATCCTTGCTGCAGCTGGACCAGCAATTGGCCGCACTCACCGCCGCACGGCGTGCAGCCAGCATCGACCTCGATCAAGCACTGGGCGGCGGCGTTGCCGTCAACTCCAGCGCCAATGCCCAGAACACCACGGCTTCCAAGTGACCCCCTCATGACCACTGAAACCACGCCCAATACCTCCGCCGGCCAGCCCGCACCACTACCGGCATCGCATAGTGCGCTGCCGCCCGCCGGCAACGGCAAACGCCGCCGCGCCTTGCTGATCCTGCTGGTGATTACCTTGCTCGCCGGTATCTCCTGGACCGCCTACTATCTGCTGGTGGCGCGTTGGCAGCAGGACACCGACGATGCTTACGTGCAGGGCAACGTGGTCAGCATCACCCCGCAGACGATGGGCACGGTGGTAGCCATCAATGCCGATGACGGCATGCGGGTGAGCGCCGGCCAAGTGCTGGTGCAACTGGACCCCAACGATGCCAAGGTGGCGCTGGAACAGGCGCAAGCCAACCTTGCAGCCACCGTGCGGCAAGTGCGTGGGCTGTATAGCAGTGTGGATTCCGCGCAGGCCGATATCGCCGCACGTGAAGTGGCTCTGAGCCAAGCACGTGCGGACGTGGCACGCCGCAGCGGGTTGGTGGCCAGCGGTGCAGTTTCGGCCGAAGAACTGGCACACGCACAAACCCAGCTCAAAGCGATGGAGGCGGCACTGGCCGGCTCGCGTGGACAATTGGCGCGCACCCATGCGTTGGTCGATGCCACCACCGTCAGCGATCAACCACAAGTGCAAGCGGCAGCAGCACAACTGCGGCAGGCCTATCTGAATGAGCAACGCGCTGCGATTGTGGCGCCGGTGGATGGCTATGTGGCCAAGCGCAGCGTGCAGCTGGGCCAGCGCGTGCAACCGGGCGCCACGTTGATGGCCATCATCCCGCTGCAACAGGTGTGGGTGGATGCCAATTTCAAGGAAACCCAGCTGCACAATTTGCGACTTGGCCAACCGGTCAAGCTGACTGCCGACATGTACGGCGACACGGTGGCGTTCAATGGCAAGGTGGCAAGCCTTGGATTGGGCACCGGCAGCGCGTTTGCACTGCTTCCGGCGCAAAACGCCAGCGGCAACTGGATCAAGATCGTGCAGCGCGTCCCGGTGCGCATCACCCTGGATCCCCGGCAACTGCGTGAGCATCCACTGCGGCTGGGGATGAGCATGGCGGTCAAGGTCAATGTGCACGACCAGTCGTTGCCGGTACTGCCAGCCGCAGCCGCCACCCAGCCGGTGCTGGCCACCGAGGCCTATGCCAAGCAATTGCACGACGCCGACGCGATGATCACCGCGATCGTCGAAAAAAACCTGCCGGGCCACAAGAACTGATCCGGCACGCGCATGACCACCCTTGCCGAACAAGAAGAAGCGGCCGGGCTGCCCCCCGGCCCGGAAACCCGGACCCCGAGTCTTGCGGATTTCCGCCCGCCCAATGTGCCGCTGACCACACTGGGGCTGGCGCTGGCCAGCTTCATGCAGGTGCTGGACACCACCATCGCCAATGTGTCGTTGCCCACCATTTCCGGCAATTTGGGCGGCAGTGCCAACCAAGCCACCTGGGTGATCACCTCGTTCGCGGTCAGCACCGCGATTGCGCTGCCATTGACCGGCTGGCTGGCGCGTCGGTTTGGTGAACGCAAGTTATTCATGTGGTCCACGCTGGGCTTTGTGTTTGCCTCATGCCTGTGCGGACTGGCGCATTCGATGGGGTTGTTGGTGACGGCGCGCGCCTTGCAAGGTTTGTTGGCTGGGCCGATGTATCCCGTCACCCAAGCCTTGTTGCTCTCCATCTACCCACCCGCCAAGCGCGGCCAAGCCATTGCAATTCTGGCAATGGTGACCGTGGTTGCCCCCATTGCCGGGCCCATTTTGGGTGGCTGGATCACCGACAACTACAGTTGGGAATGGATTTTCTTCATCAACATTCCGATCGGGATTTTTGCCAGTACCGTGGTGGGCAGACAGCTGAAAGGCCGCCCGGAAAAACTCGAAAAGCCGAAGATGGACTACATCGGCCTGGCCACGTTGGTACTGGGCGTGGGCGCGCTGCAGATCCTGCTGGATTTGGGCAATGACGAGGACTGGTTTGCCTCGCACACGATAGTGATACTGACTATCGTGGCAGCGATTTCGCTTGCGGTGTTCGTGATCTGGGAGCTGACCGACAAAGACCCCATCGTCAATTTGCGCCTGTTCCGCCATCGCAATTTTGCGGCAGGCACCGCCGCGATGGTGGTGGCCTATGGCGCATTTTTCAGCGTCGGCATTCTGGTGCCATTGTGGTTGCAACGCAATCTTGGCTACACCGCGATCTGGGCCGGGTTTGCCACCGCACCGATCGGTATTTTGCCGGTTCTGCTAACCCCACTGGTGGGCAAATATGCCAATCGATTCGATCTGCGCATCCTGGCCAGTGTTGCCTTCGTGGCAATGTCGATGACCAGTTTCCTGCGTTCCGGCTTCAATCTGGAGGTGGACTTCCACACCATCGCCGCCGTGCAATTGTTCCAAGGGCTGGGCGTGGCGCTGTTCTTCATGCCGGTGCTGCAAATTCTGCTATCGGATTTGGCCCCGCATGAAATTTCGGCAGGCTCCGGCTTGATGACGTTCTTGCGCACACTCGGCGGCAGTTTTGCGGCTTCGCTCACCACCTATGCCTGGAGCGAGCGCGGTGCATTCCACCATGCGCACATAACCGAGAGTGTGTCCAGGCTGGATCCGGCCGCGATGCAACACTTGGTGCAATACGGCGGCGGCGATATGCAACGCAGCGCGGCGGTGCTGGAAAGAATGATCTCCAACCAGGCCGCACAAATCGGCTTCAACGAAATCTTCCACCTGCTCGGCATCATCTTCCTCGTCGTGATCGCCTTCGTATGGTTGGCCAAGCCGCCGTTTGCCGCCAAGATCGGCGGGGCTGCTGCGGGCGGGCATTAACCTCATTCCGGCGGCACGTGGATGCTGGCTTTGACGTGTTTCAGGCCAGCCACAATCGTGAAGGTCATGATCACCAGCAGCGACCATGAACTCCACTTGCCCCAATGCACGCGCGACCACGCGCCCATCTGGTTGGGGTAGCTCCAGATACCGTAGAACGTGCTGATGTTTTCGGCCAGCCACAGGAAAAAACCGATCAGCACGAACGCCAGCAGCAACGGCATTTTGCGCACATGATCCAGCGGCCGGAACAGCACGCTGGTGCGCGCATACAGGCCCAATACCAGCGCCGCGATGTACCAGCGGTAATCACCCAGCCAGTGATGGGTGAAGAAATTGAGATAAATGGCAAGCGCGGCGGCAACCGCCATCCAATACGGCGGGTGATGGCGGATGCGCAGGTCAAACAGCCGCCATGCCTGGATGATGTAGCTGCCCACCGAGGCATACATGAAGCCGGAAAACAACGGCACACCAAACAATTTGGTGTAGGCAGCATCCGGATAGCTCCACGAGCCCATCGCGGTCTTGAACACCTCCAGACAAAAGCCTACCGCGTGGAACAAGCAGATAGCGCGAAACTCATCCCGGGTTTCCAGTTGCGCACGCAGCATCCATAGCTGCACGACGAGTGCATACACCAACAGCAGGTCGTAGCGCGGGATGCCAAACAACCCTGCACGCGGCATCGCAAACACGGCGGCGAAGAACAAACCGGCAAACAGGCACGCACGCGCTTCCTTGATGCCAAACCATGCAAGCTCACGTACGGCCGATGGCAACCCTATCGCCCAACGCGGCGGCACGTTGTCCATCAATCGCGCATCCAACGCATGCAAGTACGCGCCCATACCCTGCAGCCGCCTGGCCTGCGCACTCGCGCTCACGCTTGCTCCAGCGCGTCGGCCAATCGCTCCACCGCGATCACTTCCATTCCTTTGTAGCTGCCGGCTTTCGGTGCGTTGGCCTTGGGCACGATGGCGCGTTTGAAGCCGTGAGTAGCAGCTTCTTTCAGGCGTTCTTCGCCGTTTGGCACCGGACGGATTTCACCACTCAGGCCCACTTCGCCAAACGCGATGGTTTTGTCGGGCAATGGAGCATTGCGCAGTGACGAGAGCACCGCCAACAGCACCGGCAAGTCGGCGGCGGTTTCTTGCACGCGGATACCGCCCACCACATTCACGAACACGTCTTGATCGCCCACCATCACCCCGCCGTGGCGATGCAACACCGCCAGCAGCATGGCCAGCCGGTTGCCTTCCAGGCCCACTACCACGCGGCGCGGGTTGGACAACGGCGATGCGTCCACCAAGGCTTGCACTTCCACCAGCAACGGGCGCGTACCTTCGCGGGTCACCATCACGCAACTGCCCGGTTGCGGGCGGCCGCTGCCGGATAAAAATATCGCGGAAGGATTGGCCACTTCACGCAGGCCGGCATCGGACATCGCAAACACACCCAGCTCATTGACGGCGCCAAAGCGATTTTTGAATGCACGCAGCACACGAAAACGACTGCCGGAATCACCTTCGAAATACAGCACCGCATCCACCATGTGCTCCAGCACACGCGGCCCGGCGATACCGCCCTCTTTTGTCACGTGCCCGACCAGAAATACGGCCGTGCCGGTTTCTTTGGCATAACGCACCAAGCGCGCCGCGGCTTCGCGTACCTGGCTCACCGACCCTGGTGCTGCGCTCAAGGTGTCCGTCCACAAGGTTTGGATGGAATCGGCAATCAGCAGGCGCGGCTTGGCGACGATGGCGTGTTCCAGAATGCGCTCCACGCAGGTTTCGGCCAAGCCATGCAAGCCTGCCAATGGCAAGCCCAGCCGCTGCGCACGGCCCGCCACTTGCGCCAGCGACTCTTCGCCTGTCACATACAACCCCGGCAAGCTGCCGGCCATTTTGGCCAGTGTTTGCAGCAACAAAGTGGATTTGCCGATGCCCGGATCCCCACCCACCAGCACCACTGCGCCCTCGGCCAAGCCACCGCCCAGTACGCGGTCAAACTCACTGATGCCGGTCGATGCCCGCGCTTGCTCGTCGGTGCGCACCTCGGCCAAGGGCGTGATCTTCGGCGCATCCACTTTGCCCGCCCAACCGCTGCGGCGCGCGGCCGGTGACTTGGCTTGCGCTGCGGTTTCCAGCGCGATTTCAGACAAGGTATTCCATGCCCCGCAGGCCTCGCACTGGCCCTGCCATTTGGCGTAATCGGCACCGCACTCGGTGCACACGTAGGCCGTACGGGGTTTGCCGGGAGGTTTGGCCATCGTGGCGTCAGCATTAGAAGAAGGCTGCATCTTAGACGGCGCGTGTCGCAATTTCCGCGACTGCGAGGTCGAAATTTACGGTTGCTGGAACAGTGCGCCGATCGCCAGTGCGGTTTTGTAGGGTTCCGAATCGTTGCGATTGGTCAGCAAGACCACACTCAGATGCCGCGCTGGCCAGCGCACGATGACATTGCGAAAGCCAATGGTTTCGCCGGAATGCCACTGGGTGTCCCCGGTCATGCGCCAACCAAACCCATAGCGGGCCTGGTAGCCTTCACCAGTGACTTCCGCGTGCGGACCAAACGCCAGTGCACGCGAAGCGCTGGTCAACAGGCGGTCGTCGTACAGGGCGGCATCCCATTTGGCCAGGTCGTCGATGTTGGAGTAGATCCCGCCATCCCCCAGCACTGCACTGGTTGAGCTTTGATCGGTGCGTTGCCAATGGCCATCTGCCCAGCTATAGCCAAAGGCCCGCTGCGGCACTGCTGCAGCGCCGTCCACAAAAGCCAGCGTATGCGTCATCCCCAATGGCTGAAAAATCCGCGCTTGCAGAAAGCCGGGATAGTCCATGCCACTGGCACGTTCCACAATCAGCGACAGCAGTGCGTAGGCGCTATTGCTGTAGCGATATGCGGTACCCGGCGCAAAATACAAACGATGTTCCTGCGCCAGCAGGGCCAGCACCCCGGCATCGTGGATCTGACCGGTGTACGGCTCTACCATCAGGTCTTCATAATCAATCAGACCCGAGGTGTGGGTCAGCAGATGGCGCAGGGTGATGGCCCCGGTTTCCGGCGGCAGCAAGGGTAACCATCTGCGCGCGGGATCGTCCAAGGTCAGCTTGCCATCTTGCAGCAGCAGCAAAATGGCAGCGGCGGTGAACTGTTTGCTCACCGATGCAAGGCGGTAGTTGGTCTGCGGGCCGGCCGCCGTGCCAGTTTCCAGATCGGATTTGCCCATGCCACGCGCCACCAGCGGTACGCCATCTTGCAACACCAACAGCGAAGCGCCTGGCACATCACCTTGATAGTCATGCAAGAGTTGATCAATTGCGGCATTGGGCATGACAGGCTGCCGGGAGGAAGGACGCTCTGCCGCCGATGCTGCCACAGGGATCATCACGACCCACACCAGGCACAGCGGCAACAGCCCACGCGCACAGAGCCATCGGTTAGTCACAATCGCCCACGCGTTGGAAATCGAGGTCTTCATAGTCGGATGAAAAATCCCCATGCGGGTCAAATTTGGCCATGCGTAACCGGCGTGACTGGCCATTGCCAGTGAAGTCAAGCCACGCGTTTTCATCCACCGCCTCATCCTGCCACACCAGCAACATGCGGCTATCCAGCTGGGTGATTTGACCGTGCATTTTCTCTGACTTCGCAGAGCGCCATTCCACGTGCTGGCCTACGCCACAGATCCGCACGTCGCCAAACCACGGATCACGCCAAACCCCAAGCCAATTGCGCATTGCAGCAGGCCGCACGGCAGTGCGCTTGCGGAGATCAGGCAGCGGCGCGTGCGCTGTGGCGGGCGTGCTGATTGCGGGCTTGGCCAAGGCATTGGCATAACCATCCACGCCGAGTGAAGTTGCCGGAGCGGTAAATAATTTCAGCAATGCCGTGCCCAGCACGGTGCGTGCGTTGCCGCCATCGCCATTGATCATGAACACGAAGCCGGATTTACGATCGGGCAATAGCATCATCATCGAATACATGCCGCCCAAGGTACCGGTATGCGACACCGTCCATTGCCCGTCCACATCGGCCAGCCGGAAGCCATAGGCATAGGCGTAGTAATGGGTGTTGTCCCACTGCCGACGTTGCCGGGAAATGGGCATGGGTGTGCGTGCCTCCCACAATTCAGCGCGCTGCACAGGTGACAGCCATTGCAGTTGCGCAGGCGTGGGGGCAAGAAAATTATTCGCCCACACCAACATATCGTCCAAGCTGCAACGAACGCCGCCCGCAGGTGCCGACGCAATGGCCGGCACCTGCGCCGGGTCTGGACGCGTGGGTACGATCTTGTCGCCATCACGGCCGTGCGGCTGCGCCACGCTGCCGGCCTCGCGCAAGACAAATGCACCCACCTTGCAATCGTGCAGTCCGAGCGGTTCAAATAACTCGCGCTGGATTAACGCTTCATAGGTTGCGCCGCCAGCAGCTTCCGCGACTTTGCCAGCCACCACGTACAACAAATTATCGTAGGCATAGCCGGCACGAAACCCGTAAGCAGGCTTGATATAACGCAAGCCATGCACGATGTCGTCACGGGTAAATGCGTTGGGCTCGGGCCACAGCATCAAATCGCCGCCACCTTCGGGCAGGCCACTGTTATGCACCAGCAGATCATTCACGGTCATATGCGCGGTGACCCACGCATCGTGCATGGCGAACTCTGGCAAATACTTCACCACCGGGTCATTCCATTGCAATTTGCCCTGTTGCACCAAGCGTGCCAACAGCGCGGCGGTCATCGCCTTGCTGTTGCTGGCAATCTTGAACAAGGTGTGCCGGGTGATGGGGTCGCCACTGCCGTGCACGGTTTCGCCATAGCCACGTGCGAATACCAGCCGGCCATCCTCGATCACGCCCACTGCAATTCCCGGCAACTGATAACGCCGGATAGTGGCGCGTACCATGGCGTCGATCATCTCTGCCGTTGGCGCAGGACTGCTCGCGATGCCGACTACGCTGGCTTGTGACGGCACTTGAGCCGGCGCTTGCGCCGCGCCAATCAGCAGCAACAGGGCTAGGCACATCGTGGCTGCAGACGGCTTCATGGGCTGTTCCAAACGCTAGCGGGTTGCTCGTCGGCAATCATCGCATCGAATGTCTGGCGTCGACGAACCAGCGCATAGCGGCCTCCGTCCACCAGTACTTCCGCAGGCAATGGGCGCGAATTGTAGGTCGACCCCATCGACGACGCATACGCACCGGTGCCCAATATCGCGACCAACTCGCCGGCATCGCAGCGCGGCAATGTCCGATCCATCGCGAAGGTGTCGCCGGTTTCACACACCGGCCCCACCACGTCATAGGCCAAGGATTCACGGCCAGCATCGTCACCAATACGCACGATGTCATGCCATGCCTCGTACAAGCTGGGGCGCAACAGATCGTTCATCGCCGCATCCAGCACCAAGAACCGGCGCGCCTCGCCCTGTTTTACCAACACCACGCGCGACAACAGCACGCCCGCCTCGGCCACTAGCCAGCGACCTGGCTCCACCAGGATTCGACCATCAAAGCCGGCAAATGCGGTGCGCAAAATGTCGGCGTAGTCCCGCGCTGCGGGCGCATGTTCGCCCTCGCGATAGCGCACGCCCAAGCCACCGCCCACATCCAGACTTGCAATGCTGTGCCCTGCAACCACCAATTGCTGCCAGAACGTGGCCATCCGCTGAACGGCCTCTGCCACCGGCGCAAGGCTGAGCAGTTGCGACCCAATATGCATATGCAAGCCATCCAGCTGCACGTTGGGCCATGTTGTGTGCGCATCGAACCACGCACGCGCTTCACTGATCGCAACCCCGAATTTGTTCTCGGCTTTACCGGTGGAAATCTTGGCGTGGGTTTGCGCGTCCACGTCGGGATTGATGCGCACCGAAGCAGTGGCCATGCAACCGCGTGCAGCGGCAATCCGCTGAACCGCATCAAGCTCTGCACGCGATTCCAGATTGAAGCGGCCCACACCCGCAGCCAGCGCCATGCCGATTTCTGCATCGGTCTTGCCGACACCGGAAAACACGATGTCGCACGCGGCAATGCCTGCCCGCAGGGCACGCTGCAATTCGCCTGCAGACACGATATCGGCACCCGCGCCCTGCTCCGCCAACAACTGCAACACGGCCAGCGTGCCATTGGCTTTGACGGCATAGCGAATGCCCGCGTTCAACCCCTGCAAGGCATCGTGCAAGGCGCGCATACGGCTGCGAATCGCCGGCGCGGAGTACACATACAAGGGCGTGCCTTCACGCAGGGCCAGCTGTTCCAAATCCACACCGGCAAACACCCCGGTGCTCCAGCACGAAGTCACATCCTGCATTTTTCAAACCTCAAAAAAAATGGCGGCCCGGCGAAGGGCCGCCCCCAGGGGAACCACACACTGCCGTGACTACGGGTTACCGCAATCAGAAGTTGTAGGTCAGCACCAACTGTGCGGAACGTGGCGCCGCCCAATTGGAGCCTTCACCAAAGGTTTCACGATAGACGCCGGGAGTGACCTCGTAACGGGTCCGCACACGCACCGTGGTTTGCTTGTTCAGCAGGTTGTACACCGACAGGCGCACCTTCAAGTCCACGTCCGGCACCGGCATGGTCCAGGTCACGCTTGCACCCCAGTCAAAGGTCCACGGCATCCGGCCGAATGCACCCAGCCCGGTGTACTCGTACTGCCGCAGGTTGTACGCTTGCTTGCAGTTGGCTACGCAGATCCAACCGGAACCACCGCCGCTGAATTCACCCGATGAGCCCGCCGCACGGTTGTCCCCCGGCCAGTAGGTGCCATACGCGGTAATCGGCCCGCCCGACAGCACGGTCAACGTGGAGCCAAATGACCACATGTCGTTCAACTTGTAGCTGCCGCGCAACTTCACCTGATGACGGTGATCATTGAACAGCACCCCATAGCGTTCGTTCACCGCCGGATGATCGTAGTACTGCACCATGCCAGTGTCGTTGTAGCCGGTATCCGAATTCACCGGACCTTCGAAATTTCCGGTCGATTTTGACCACAGATAGCTGGCATTGAACGACCACTTGCCATCCCAGGCACGATCCAGCTGGAACTCCAACGCCTTGTATTCGCGCTTGGGCTTTTTGTAACCGATGATTTCACCGTTGGTCTTTTTGTACCCATCGACGCTGGTATCCAGCTCCACCCAACCGCCTTGGCCATTGCCGATGTCATCGCACCACAGCGTGTTTTTCTCGCCAGGGTTGATGATCGGCCAATTGAAACCACTCGGGCAGTTGGAATGCGTAATGCGGGTATCTTCGATGGTGCGGTTCATTCGACGATAGGTGGCATTCACACCCCACGACCACGCCTCATTGATGGCGCGCTCGTAGCCGAAAATCGCCTCGTCTTGATAAACCGCCTTCAAGTCCTTCGGGAAGATACCTCGCAGGTCATCCCCACCGGTGTTCATGCTTTTGTCGGTAGGGCCAATTTGCGCGCCGATAATGGGTGCCATGTAGGTGGCACCGGTTTCAGGATTGGTGGCCTGTTGCCAGCCATTGAGCTGGAAGAAGCTGTACTCATCCACCAACCCGCCGGCAAATGACGTACTGATGATATTGGTTACCGGCAGGTAATAACGCCCCAAATTGCCGTACAACTTGGTGGTGCCGTCGCCCTTCATGTCCCAGCTGAAACCGCCACGCGGGGCCACCAAGTTCTTGATGTTGATGAAGGCATCGCCCGCCGCAGTCTTGTTCTTGAAATTGTCGATCCGCACACCAAGATTGAGCAAGAAGCTATCGGTGATATTCCAGTTGTCTTCGATGTAGTAGGCATTATTGACGGTTTCAAATGCCCCGCCAAGTACGCGATGCCGTTTGCGAATGATGTCGGTATTTTGAGACAAAAACACGCCGGAACCATCCACGATTTCAGTGCCGGCAGCAAGCGTCATTGCCAACAACGCATCACCGCCAGGACCAGGGTAATACGAGCTTTGCTGCGTGGTCAGCTTCTCTTGGTCCAGGCCAAACCGCAGCAGATGGTTGCCCAATGCCCACTCAAAATCCAAACGGCCGATTTTGCGGGTGTTGTCCATCTTGGTCACGGAATCACCGGTCGGGTGACAACCTACGGTCTTGCCTACCAATGCACCGGCCCCTGCATAACTGCCATCGACTGAAATCGGATTGCAGTCGATATCCAGCACTGAATGGGTAAACGCATTGCGGTCGTTTTCGCCATACATCGCTTTGGCAACGAAGTTTTCACCGAAATGACCGGTATAGGTCAACGTCCAGTTCTTGCCGCCGGTCTCATTCATGGTGTCACCGCCGTAGGCACCAATCCTTTCGCTTGACCAGTCGTAAGCATAAGCCGAAGCAGCAGAATCCGCCTTGTCGGAGAAGGCCATCAGCGACAGCACATGATTGTCGGTGATATTCCAATCCAACCGCGTACCCCAAAAGCCATTATTCGATTTGGTGCGCGTCCAATCGGAGCCGGTGTTGTCGGTATTGCCAGCACGATAGTCCTGGTTTTCGTACATCGCAAAGAAGAACAGGCGATCTTTCACAATGGGCCCAGATGCCCAAATATTGGTCTTGGTCAAGCTGGACTTGTCACGACTGCCCCGCACATAGGTCGTGGGTGCGGTGGGATGGGTGAACACATGATCATCGGTGGCAGCACTGAAGGCTGCCGGCTCGAAGGTCAGTTCCGCGCCACCATGAAATTCATTGCCACCGGCGCGTACTGAAGCATTGACCACACCACCGGTACTGCGCCCGAATTCCACCGAATAGCCACCGGTCTTGACCTGAAATTGATCAAAGAACGCAAACGGCGCACTGGAATTGCCCTGCCGGCGGTAAAAATCCGTGACATTCAAGCCGTTGACATAGATTTGATTTTCGGCCACCGATGAGCCGCCAAATGAAATACCACCGAACGACGAATTGCCCTTGATGACACCCGGTGCAAGCAACGCTACCGCACCCATGCTTTGATCCACAGGCAACCGCGCCAATTCTTGACGGTCGATAACGGTGGCGGTTTCCGTGCTGTGCACGTCCACGCGATTGACCACGCCACTACCGATCACCTGCACGGCCTCCAGGTTGGTCGGACTGCCTTCGGATTTCAGATTGACCGTGGTGGTGTTGCCCAAGTCAACCGCAAACGCGATGGGATTACCCTTGCCTGTTGCCAGCGTGTAACTGCCCGGCGGTAACTGGCCGATGCGGTACGTGCCGTCCTTGTTGACCGTTGTTGTACGGCTTTGTCCAGTGGTGGCGCTGGTGACAGTGATGGTGTCACCAGCATTCGCACGCCCCGCTACACCGCCAGTTGCGGTTTGTGCCAGCGCAGGTACCGATGCCAGCGAGGCAATGCACAGCCCCATAGCGATGCTCAAAATGGATTTACGCAAAATACGGTCATTGCTCATGACGTTTCCCCGATCGTGTCCGATATATGTGTGAACGACAGCAGCATCCAGACCAAAGTCCCCATCGACACTGCGATGCATGACAGGTGTAACACCACGCCGATCCACTTGTCAATAATTTATTCTTTAAGTATAAAATACTTGAATCATGTATTCCAAAAGCATCACTTCCTGCACACTAGGCAACGCGTTGCCCAATGCACAGACAGCAGCACACACTTGTACGGCTTACCCGCAAAGGATTGGCATGGCTCCCCTCCGCACCTCGCTCCACCCGTCCTGGCACCGGCACCTGCTGGTGGCAACGTTGTTGCTTGCCACCGTTCCGGCAGCTGCTCGCACGCCATCGACAAGCCCGCTGCAACTGCCTGCCAGCGGAGTGATCGGGATACAAGACGCACAGCTGACCCCCGCGTTCTGGCTGGCACGCACCCAGCAGCCCGCACAGTTGCTACTGACGCCGCAACAGATCGAAGCGCGTAATGCGCGACTATTGCATGACGATCCTTCCATGCACGATCTGGCTGCGCTTCCGGCCAGCTTGACGGGTGCGCAAGTGCGCACCTGGATCGAGGAATCAGCATCGGCTCCAACCAAGCCACTCTGGGATGACACCGGAAAATCGATCCCTCAGGCAACACTGGATGCCATCGTCGCCAATCGCGCTCTGCCTGCAATCCCGGCCAATCAAGCCACCCGCTATGGCATGACCGTGCGCCGCACTGCACTGCGCACATTCCCGACCACCTTGCGGGTATTTTCCAGCCAAGGGGATACCGATATCGACCGTTTCCAGGAAAGCGCGCTGTTCCCCGGCGACGCCGTGGTCATCACCCAATCCAGCGCCGATGGCCAGTGGCTATTTGTGCTCAGTCAGCGCTACGCGGCGTGGGTGGAGGCCAGCGCAATTGCCGAAGGTGGGCGTGATGCCGTGCTGGGTTATGCCACCCGCGCGCCATTTCGCATCATCACCGGGGCCAAGCCGCGCACGCTGTTCACGCGTGAGCAACCGCGCCTGTCCGAGCTGCAATTGGACATGGGCACGCGTATTCCGTTGGCGGACGTTGCCGTCAACAAGCCAGTCAACGGCCAGCATCCATACACGTCGTGGATCCTCGACTTGCCCATGCGCAACGACGACGGCCGGCTTGCCTTCGCGCCCGCGCTACTGCAGAAAAACACCGATAGCAGCCCCGCTGCGCTGCCCCTCACCCGTGCCAATGTGATTCGCCAAGCCTTCAAATTCCTCGGTGAACGCTACGGCTGGGGGCATAGCTACAACGGTCGCGATTGCAGCGGCTTTGTGTCCGATGTGTATCGCAGCATGGGCGTGCTGATGCCGCGCAATACCAGTGCGCAAGCGGTCAGTCCGGTATTTTCGCGCATCCATTTTGATGCCCGCACCCCCCGCCAGCAGCGCATGGCCGCAGTCGCCACGCTAGACGTCGGCGATCTGATTTACATCCCCGGTCACGTGATGCTGTTTTTGGGTCGCATCAATGGTGCCCCGTATGTCATTCATGACACCAACGGCGGCAGCTATCTTGACAGGGATGGCACACTGCACAGCATGCATCTGAATGGCGTATCCGTCACCCCGCTCCTGCCACTGCGTTTCGACAAGGACACCGACTACGTGGATCGCATCACCAATATCGTGCGGGTGGGCAAACTCCAATGAAGGCCATGCCATGAAGATCACCGACATCCGTTTTGGCATGCTGCGCGTGCCGCTGAAAACCCCTTTCAAAACCGCGTTGCGCGTGGTCGATCAAGTCGAAGACGTGGTGGTGATGGTGCACACCAACGATGGCCATGTTGGCTATGGCAGTGCCCCTGCGACTGCCGTCATCACTGGCGACACCCACGGCTCCATCGTCGAAGCAGTGCGTCATTACATTGCCCCGCGATTGATTGGCCAAGACATCGCCAACCTCAACCATCTGACCGCACTGGTGCAGTCTTCGATGGAGAAAAACACCAGCGCCAAAGCGGCGGTGGAGATTGCGCTGTATGACTTGTGGGGGCAGCTGTACGGCGCGCCGCTGTACCAATTGCTGGGCGGTGGCGAGCCGGCCATTACCACCGACATCACCATCAGCGTGGACTACATCGACAAGATGGTGGCGGATTCACTGGCAGCGGTGGAGCGTGGTTTTGAGTCGCTGAAAATCAAGGTGGGCAAAGACATCGGCTTGGATATCGAACGCACCAAAGCCATCCACGCCGCCGTGGAAGGCCGTGCCCTGCTGCGACTGGATGCCAATCAAGGCTGGACGGCGAAGCAGGCGGTGTATGCGCTGCAAACCCTGGAAGATGCAGGCGTGAAGCTCGAACTGGTCGAACAACCGGTCAAGGCGCACGACTTGGCCGGCTTGCGCTATGTCACCGAACGCGTGCATACACCCGTGATGGCCGATGAAAGCGTGTTCGGCCCCCGCGAAGTGGTGGAACTGATTCGCATGCGTGCCGCTGATATCGTCAACATCAAGCTGATGAAAACCGGTGGCATTTCCAATGCCATCAAAATTGCCGATATTTGCAGCTTGTACGGCATGGACTGCATGATTGGCTGCATGCTGGAATCCAGTATTGGTGTTGCCGCCGCCGTGCATTTGGCGGTAGCCAAGTCCGACGTGATCAGCAAGGTGGATCTGGATGGCCCCTCGTTGAGCCAATACGATCCGGTGACCAGCGGTGTGCTATTCAACGAATCGGAGATCAGTGTGACCAATGCTCCGGGGCTGGGGATTCGCCATATCGACGGCTTGATGCCCGCCAACAACCTAGCCGCATGAGGGTGCGCACATGAGGCTGCTCGCATGAAACTTCGCGCATGAGCACGGCGCTGGTCATTCTGCGTTCCGAGCGCGATCGCATGTCGGCGATCGAGCGCCGCATCGCCGATTTCATTTTGGAAAACGCCCACCTGCTGCGCGACTACAGCTCGCAGCAGTTGGCCAATGCGCTGGGCATCAGCCAATCCAGCGTGGTCAAGTTCTGCCAGAAACTGGGCTTCAAGGGCTACCCCGATCTCAAACTGGCCATCAGCGAAGCAGTGATCCGCGCCGACAGCAACGGCGGCACACCACTGCTGCCGGAGGGCACACCGGCAGTGGCTGCGCAAGGCTATGACTTGTGGCTGCGCAAATCCGAGGCTGAAGAAGCTACCCGCTTGATCAACCCACCCGGCACGCTCACCGCCGTGGCGGAGACACTGGGCCACGCCGGCACCGTATTTATCGTCGGCATGGGCGAAGATGACCTGCACGCGCGCGCGCTGGCGCTCCGGCTTGCGCAGCTGGGCATTCTGACTGTGCACAATTTCGATGCCGCACACATGACCGCCAGCCTGTCCGCGGCAAAACCAAACGATGTGCTGCTGGCGTTTTCCGAACACGGCCTGCAACCGGCACTGTGCCAACTGGCACAACACATGCGCGCGCAACGCGGCAAAGTGATTACGGTGACCCGCCACAGCGCCAACGCCTTGCGCGCACTGGCTGACCAGACGCTGCTAGTGGCCGCGCACGACGAGCGCCCGCAAATCGAACGCCTGCTGTATCACTCGGCGCTGCAGCATCTACTGGATCGGCTGTTCATCCGTCTGTACGAAACCGATGCCGCGCGCCGCGCGCGTCTGCAAGAAACCCTAGAACGCCAAAAGGGGACGGAGGCAATCAAGTGTGCTTGATAGCCTCCGTCCCCTTCTGCTGCCTGGTAGCCCAATGATGCCAATCCACCGCACTGCCTCGGCGCTGCTTGCACTGTCACTCGCCGCCTGCACGCACTTCCCCGCCGTTTCCAATGCAAACCGCTGGGCCAATGCCCAGCAACTCGTATTGGTAACCGCTACCGACTGGAATGCAACCGGTGGCCAGCTGCGCCGCTTCGATCGCAACCACGGCCATTGGGTGCAAGTGGGCGATGCGGTGCCGGTCATGCTGGGCCGCACCGGCAGCGCGTGGGGTATCGGTTTGAATGCGCAACGCCGCGATGGCCCGATCAAGCAGGAAGGCGATGGCAAAGCGCCGGCCGGCGTGTTCGCCATCGGTACCGCGTTTGGCTATGCCGCCACCGCAACCACTGGCCTGCCCTATCAAGCGATGACCACCAATGACTGGTGCATCGACGTGCCGGCATCGAACTACTACAACCGGATCATCGACCGCAGTCTGGTGAAAGCTCCGCATCTGGATGAATCCAGCGAGCCGATGCGGCGCGATCTGCATGCCGATGGCGACCAGCGCTATCGCGAAGGCTTCGTGATCGAACACAACGAAGGTGGCGTAGCAAAGCAAGGCGGCAGCTGCATTTTCGCCCACTTATGGAAAGCCCCCGGTGAAACCACCGCCGGCTGCACCGCAATGGCACCGGCCAGCATGGACGCGCTGCTGGCGTGGCTGGATGCGCGCCGCAAACCCGTGTTCGTGCTGCTGCCAAATGCACAGTACACCGCGCTGAAACACGACTGGAACCTGCCCGAGGTAGCCCTGTGAGCCAAACCGCACGCGTCCTGACCGGCCTGATTGCCGGCATTGCCCTTGGCATCGTGCTGGCGTGGCAAGCACCGGACACGGGCTTGCAGATTGCCGCGATTGTTGAGCCATTCGGCAAGTTGTGGCTCAACGCGCTGCAGATGACCGTGGTGCCTCTGGTCTTTGCGCTGGTAGTGGTAGGCATCAATCAAGCCAGCGATGCCGCGCATTCCGGTCGTGTGGCCAAGCACGCCATTGCCAGCTTTGTAATCCTGCTCACCGCCGCCGCCGCGATGGCCGCGCTGTTGGCTCCGTTGGCACTGTCGATGCTGCAACCAGATCCCGCCGTTGCCGCCGCATTGCGCGGCCACGCCGACGCCATCACCGCGCCGGCAGGCGGCTGGGCCAACGCACTCACCGCCATCGTGCCCAGCAATGCAATTGCGGCGGCGGCCGCGTCTGCAATGCTGCCACTGGTGACGTTTGCGCTGTTTTTCGGCTTCGCCCTGACCAAGCTGGAGGCTGCCCCACGCGCACAGGTGGTGGGCCTGCTCAAAGCGATCAGTGACGCCATGATCGTGATCGTGCACTGGGTGCTGTGGGCCGCACCGGTGGGGATCTTCGCGCTGGTACTGGCGCTAACCGCACGCGCAGGCCTTGGCATGTTGCAGGCGCTGGGTATCTACATCGTGCTGGAGTGCGCGCTGTATGTACTGGCCGTGGTGCTGCTGATCGCCGTGGCCGTCACCGTTGGAAAACGCAACTTCAGTCACTTCATGGGTGGCTTGGTGCCGGTGCAAGCAGTGGCCGCCAGTACGCAATCGTCACTGGCCACCCTGCCGGCGATGCTGGACAGCGCGCAAAACCGGCTTGGCATCCCGGCGCGTATTTCCGGGTTGGTCCTGCCGATGGCGGTATCGCTGTTTCGCATCACCTCTCCCATCCAATACATCGCCACCGCCTGCTTCATTGCATGGGCACTCGGTGTTCACCTCAGCCCCGCGCAATTGGCCACCGGCGTGGCGCTCAGCGTGCTGGTCAGCATGGGCTCGGTGGGCCTGCCCGGCCAAGCCATCTTCCTGGCCACCAACCTGCCCATCACCTCCGCGATGGGCCTACCGATCGCTGCGTTGCCGGTACTGATGGCGGTGGACGCCATCCCCGACGTGCTGGCCACGGTCGGCAACGTGACAGGCGACATGACCGCGACGGCGGTGGTGGCGGCGCGCAGTGAGGATGTTCTAGACCCAGGCTGAGCTGATTCGTGAGCAGGCGAATCGTTCGGTTTCACCTGTTTGTTTTCACCCCAGCTCCCACCCCAGCAACTCCGCCTGCTCATGTGCGGCGGCAAACCGCCCTTTGTCATCGCACACCACTTGCGCCATCGCACAAGCGGCATCGTGGGTGAAAAACAACTGCACATTGCGCGCCTGCATGTCCTGCAAGAATGCGCGTTTCTCGTCGATCAAGGTTTCCGCACAGCGGTCGTAGCCCATCGTGATCGGCACGTGCACCCACGGCCGGCCGGGGATCAAATCGGCGCAGAACACCACGCCGCCCTGCGCCACGCCGTCATCACGTTGGGCACCCACAATCTCGGCCAACATCAGCCCGGGGGTATGCCCATCACTGTGATGGAAGCGCACTGCTTGACCCAGCGCCTGCGAATAATCACCGTCCACCAACTCCAACCGGCCACTGGCTTGCAACAACGCCGGCAATTCCGGAATGAAGCTGGCACGATCGCGTGGGTGCGGATGCAGTGCGCGCTGCCAATGTGCTTTACCAATCACGAAGGTGGCGTTGGGAAACAGCAATTCGGGTGCGCGCCCGTCCACCCACGGCGCCAGCAGGCCACCGGCGTGATCGAAATGCAGGTGCGAAAGCACCACCACGTCGATATCCTCATGCTGGAAACCAGCCTGCACCAATGATTCGAGCAATACGTGCCGGGTTTCCAGTACCCCATAGCGTTCACGCAATTGCGGCGGGAAAAACGCGCCGATGCCGGTTTCAAACAACACCGTTTTGCCATTCAGTGGTGAGGCCAGCAATGCGCGGCAGGCTAGATCAATGCGGTTTTGCGCATCCACTGCCACCCAGCGTTCCCACAGTGCACGCGGCGCGTTGCCGAACATCGCGCCACCATCGAGCTTTTGCGAATTACCGAGAACAGACCAAAGTTTCATGGCGCAAGTGTACGCCGCAGGCCTTACGGCTGCGGCAATACCATGGCCTTGCCTTCCGGGGCCCGCGGATCACTGCCGCCTTGCAATGTATTGCTGCGACGATCCCATTCCACAGTTTGCAGATTGCCCCAGACATGACTGGAGCCGCGCCCGCCTTCGGCCGCATCGGGCGGCAGCTCAACCGTATGCCCCATGGCTTGCAGCTGCTTGGCCGCCGCTGCGGAAATGGCGTTGGGCTCGGCATCAATCGCATCCGGCAACCATTGGTGGTGATAGCGCGGCAATGCAGCAACTTGCTGCGCATTCAGGCCTTGGTCGTAGCCCAGAATACCCAACAGCACCATGGTAATGATGCGGCTGCCGCCGGGTGTCCCCAGCACGGCTACTGTGTCTTTCGACTCCATGAAGGTGGGCGTCATCGAGCTAAGCATGCGCTTGCCGGGCTTGGGAGCGTTGGCTTCATAACCCATCACCCCGAATGCATTGGGAGTGCCGGGCTTGAGCGCAAAATCATCCATTTCATCGTTCAGCAGCACGCCAGTACCGGGCGGGATCAGACCCGAGCCATACAGCAGGTTGACGGTTTGGGTGGCCGCTACCCGGTTGCCATCGGCATCGATAATCGAAAAATGCGTGGTTTCTTCGTCTTCCAGCGGTGTCGGCGCACCCGATAGCAAATTGCTGGGGGTGGCTTTGTCCGGATGGATGGTGGCGCGCAGACCGGCGGCGTAGTCGGTACTGGTGAGCAATTTTTGTGGCACTTTCACGAAATCCGGATCACCCAGATAGAAAGTGCGGTCGCGATACGCACGCCGCATCGACTCCACCACCAAATGCACGCGCTCTGCTTCGGGCAGTGCCTTCAAGTCATAGGGTGCCAAAATTTGCAGCATCTCGGCCAAGGCGATGCCACCGGATGACACCGGCGGTGCAGTGGTGACATCCCACTCGTGGTAGCGGAAGCGGATCGGGTCGCGTTCTTTCACCCGATAGCTGGCCAACTCGTTCAAACTCCACTGACCGCCTTGTGCATTGACGCCAGCGACCAGCTTGCTGGCCACCGGGCCACGGTAAAACCCGTCAAAGCCTTGTTTGCCTAAGCGCTCCAACGTTTTGGCAAGATCCGGCTGGCGGAAAATATCGCCTAGTTTAATGGGTTTGCCTGCTGGCGAAAAAACCGCTCGCGTGCCGGGATAGCGATCCATTTCTGCACGCTTGACCTGATAGCCACCGGCCATCCGTGCATACACCGGAAACCCGTTGCGGGCGATGCCGATTGCCGGGGCCAGTGATTTTTCCAGCGGCAATTTGCCGTATTTTTCAGCCACATGCACCAGCATGGCCGGCAAGCCTGGAATCCCCGCCGACCACGGCCCGGTTTGCGCACGATTGGGATCCAGGTTGCCATTCTTGTCGAGGAACTTGTCCGGCGTGGCTGCTGCTGGTGAAGTTTCACGACCATCCACAAATACATCGCGCCCGGATTTGGCATCGTGCAATAACCACAAACCACCGCCGCCCAGCCCCGAGCTAATCGGCTCGACCACCGACAACGTGGCCGATACCGCCACTGCCGCATCAAATGCATTGCCACCTTGCTTGATGACATCGATGCCCGCTTGCGTGGCCAGTGCATGTGCTGATGCGATAGCTGCACCGGGCGGATGTGCGGGCACTGGATTGGACTGCGCCAGCGCAAGCATCGGCACCAATGACAGCAGGCAAATAGACGCAATTTTCTTCATGGTGCAGCTCCCTCAGCCTGCAGCTGCGCCAGTTTGGCTAACAGCTGTTCCTGCGATTCCGGATGATCGGGATCAGGGTCGATACATTCAACTGGACATACCGAGACACATTGTGGTTCGTCGAAATGGCCCACGCACTCAGTGCAAAGATCCGCTTCGATCACGTAGATGTCTGGCCCCATGGAGATTGCCTTGTTCGGGCAAACCGGCTCGCACACATCACAATTTATGCACAGTTCGTTGATTTTCAGCGACATCGCGGCAATCCGCCAGTTCCCGCACAAGCCCACTGCGCAGGAATGACCAATACGCAACTGCGTGGCCGCATTGTGGCGGCCACGCAAGCAAGACTCACTTGGCTTCTTCGAAGATGTAGTTGACGCCGGCCGGCTCTACCGCAGCCTTGACCCGCTCACCCAGGACGCCGGTACCGATGAAAATCACCTTCACGCCTTTCATGCTGCCAGCCGGAACCGATTTGAACGCAGCTTCGATCATTTCCACCTCTTTCTCGGAGTCAGGCGAAGCAAACACCAACATATTGCCTTCGATAATGCCGCGCCCCAGATCACCCTCCAGCTTTTCCAACTGGCGCTGATACTTGCCGGCAAAATCTTCGACATCACTCTTGGGCAGAAAGTACACAAACGGCGAGCTGGTAATGCCACCCATATGCGGGGTGAGCTTGTATTCCAGATAGGGTTTCCAATCTTTTTGTTCGCTGCTGGTAGGCAACGGAATGGCGGCTTGCGCTTCAACCTTCGGCGCTTCCGCCTTCTTGCATGCGGCAAATGGCAACACAAGACAAGCGACAACAAGCAAACGGATCAACATGTTCATGGGGTTCCCCTGCAGAGACAGCAACAAAAAACGCGAGGCCATGCACCTGTCATGACAGGCTGCCTCGACGATGTGCTTCAAGCGCCACCACTACCGCAGTGGGCACGAAGCCGGACACATCGCCACCCAGCCGCGAAATTTCGCGTACCAGCGACGATGAAATAAAACCGTATTGTTCGGCCGGGGTCAGAAACAGGGTTTCAACCTCCGGGATCAGGTGGCGGTTCATGCTGGCCATCTGGAATTCGTATTCGAAATCCGATACCGCACGCAGGCCGCGCAGCAGCACGCCAGCACCGATATCGCGCACAAAATGCGCCAGCAGTGAATCGAAACCGCGTACCTCCACATTGGCATGGTGCGCCAACGCTTGTTGCGCCAATTGCACGCGCAGCGGCAACGGCAGCGCCGGCCCTTTGGAGGGACTGGCCGCCACCCCCACGATCAGGGTTTCGAATAAAGGGGCGGCACGGTTCACCAGATCCAGATGACCATTGGTGATCGGATCGAAGGTGCCGGGATAAACCGCAATGCGCGTTGCCACGCTCATATCGTTGATGCGTTTCCGCGATCCAGTGATTGCTCGATTGTAGCGCGCCGATACAGGGCATAGCGCACGTCGCGGGTATGGTTTTCGCGATGCAGTGCCCATTCCGGCGGCAAATGCGGGGTGATGTCCGTTGGCGATTCCAGATACAACCACGCTGTTGCCGCCATGCACGCCGGCAACAGCTCCAGCACAGCCGGCCACAAGCCCGCCGCGAACGGCGGATCGACGAAAGCGATATCAAAGCGCGCTTCACTATGGCTGCGCAAAAACGCCAGCGCATCCGCGCGCTGCACCGCCACCCGATCACCGGCCTGCAAGCGCTGCACGGCGTCGCTGAGCGCGCTGGCCAACGGCGGGTCGGATTCCACCAATTGCACCGCTGCCGCTCCGCGCGACGCCGCTTCCAGCCCCAGTGCGCCGCTGCCGGCAAACAAGTCCAGCACCCGCGCACCCGGCAGCGCCGGCATCAGCCAATTGAACAGGGTCTCACGCACGCGGTCAGACGTGGGCCGCAGGCCCGGTCGGTCGGGCACCAACAGGCGCGTCCCGCGCCATTGCCCACCGATAATCCGCACCGTGCCGGGCCGGGCTGCCGCGGGTTTGTCACTACGCTTGTTCATCAAGGACTCGGGGGGCTCGGTGCTACCATGGCCGCCATTTTCCGATATTCGACGGCTTCATGGTCAGCTGGTTCCGCCGCAAGCAACCCGACGCGCAAACGCCCACGCCGGACGCGGCCCAGCCCCCCGCTGCCGTGGTCGCCCTTGACCCCCCTGTCGATGCTGCGCCTGCGGCGCTGCCTGACCCCGCGCCCGAACCTGCATCCGTGCACCTGCCCGCTGCCACTCTCGCCGCGCCCGCAGGCAAGCCAAGCTGGCGCGAACGCCTGCGCGGCAGCGCCTTTGCACGCAGCTTCAGCGGTCTGTTTTCGCGCAACCCGAAACTGGACGACGCGTTGCTGGATGAAATCGAAACCGCGCTGCTCACCGCCGATGTGGGCGTGACCGCCAGTACGCAATTGGTGGAATCCCTGCGCAAACGCATGAAAGGGCGCGAATTTACCGATGCCAATGCGCTCCTACACGCATTGCGCATGGATTTGATCGCGCTGCTGCGGCCGGTGGCCATTCCCTTGCAGATTGATGCGTCGAAAAAACCTTTCGTCCTGCTCACCATCGGCGTCAACGGGGTTGGCAAAACCACCACGATTGGCAAATTGGCACGCCGCTACAAGGATGAAGGCCGCAGCCTGATGCTGGCCGCTGGCGACACCTTCCGTGCGGCTGCCGTTGCGCAATTGCAAGCCTGGGGCGAACGCAATGGCGTGGCGGTGGTTGCGCAAGGCCAGAATGCCGATGCCGCATCGGTGGCATTCGATGCACTGCAAGCAGCCAGGTCGCGCGGCACCGAAGTCTTGATCGCCGATACCGCTGGTCGCCTGCACACCCAGGGCGGGCTGATGGAAGAACTGGCCAAAGTGGCGCGTGTGCTGCGCAAACTCGATGCAGAAGCGCCGCATGAAGTATTGATGGTGATCGACGGCACCACCGGCCAGAACGCACTCAACCAAGTGCGCAAGTTCAACGAAAAAATCCCGGTGACCGGCCTTGTGGTCACCAAACTCGACGGCACCGCCAAGGGCGGCGTGGTGTTCGCATTGGCGCGGGAATTCGGCATCCCGATTCGCTATGCCGGCATTGGTGAACGCCCGGAAGATTTACGCATATTTGATGCCGAAGCCTTCGTGGATGCACTGCTGCCCGAAGCACTGGGCGGCGGATGAATCCGGCCGTCGCACCCCCTCCGCGCATGCGGCGGCTGCGACGGCTGGCGCTGTTTCTGGCCATCGCCTGCTTGCTGGCGCTGTGGTTGCTGCAACCCGAGCGAGCAGGCCGCTTGCTGCTGCGGCAGGCGGGCCAAGCCCTGCATCTGGAACTCCACGCGCAATCCATTCACTACAGTGTGCGTGATACACCACGCTTGGAATTGCGCGGTGTCGTGGCACAGCGCCCCAATGACCCCACTGCACTGCTGCGAGCCCAGCGTGTCTTCATCGCATTGCCGTGGCGCACACTACGCAGCATGGGCGCTGACCTTCGCATCGAACGCATCGCCCTGGATGCCCCCGTACTGAACCTGCCGGCATTGCAACGCTGGCTGGCCACGCGACCACCGTCGGAAACCCGCATCCCAGTCATCACCCACGGCGTGCAACTGCGCGATGCCCGCATCGTCAATGACGATTGGCAAATCGACCAACTCGCCATCCACATCCCCAGCCTGCACCCCACGCAACTGCTGCGCATGCATGTACAGGGCCGCTACCGGGCGGCATCACTGCGTCTGCCAGTAGATTTGGCGATCAGTCTGCAAACCCCGCAGCGCCTGCTGGAGGGTCAGCGCGCCGGGATCGCCGGGGCCGGGCACATGACACTGGCCGATGCGCAATGGCGCGTGCCGCTGCAGATTTTTCTCGCCGGTCCACTGCGCATCGGCAAGGACTCGGCCTTGTTGCAACCGGCCAAACTCGGGCTTGCCGGGCACTACGAAAATGGCAGCACCCAGCGTCCATTCCGGCTAGGCCTGTTCGGGCCAATGGCCTTCAATAGCGCCAGCTGGCGGTTTGTGCCGGCAACACTTGTATTGCACGGCGCCGGCCCAATCCCCAACACGCAAGCACGCGGCAGCCTTACCTTGGGGCAAACCCTGCGCCTGCATCTGCAGGGGCAACTGGCGCAATGGCCGCAGCAATGGCCCGCCCTGCCCGCGCCACTATCGGCATCGCACTCGGCCTTGCCGTTCGTGCTGGATTATCGCGGTGCACTGGGGTTGACCGATGCACTCTCACTTTCGTTACGTCGCGATGCCACCACCTTCGATGCGCAGTTGCGTCTGCCTGCCGTCGTGACTTGGGTGAATGCCGGCAACACCGGCTCACCGCTGCCGCCACTGACCGGCACGCTCAGCACCCCGCGTATCGATATCGGCGGCGCAGTGCTGGAAGGTGTGGAAGTGGACATCAGTCATTCGCCATGATTCCAAACCGGGACATTTCCACCCGCCTGCTGGCGTGGTTTGACCAGTACGGTCGCCATGATTTGCCGTGGCAACATCCACGCACGCCGTACCGCGTCTGGCTCAGCGAAATCATGTTGCAACAGACGCAGGTGAGCGTGGTTACCGCTTATTTCCAGCGCTTCGTCGATGCCCTGCCCAACCTGCCCGCACTGGCCAATGCTCCGCAGGACAAGGTGTTGGCATTGTGGTCGGGGCTGGGCTACTACGCACGTGCACGCAACCTGCACGCGGCGGCAAAACTGTGCGTGGAACATCACAACGGTGATCTGCCGCACGAGCTTGCCGCACTCATCGCACTACCCGGCATTGGCCGCAGCACCGCCGGTGCGATCTTGTCGCAGGCATGGAATACGCCGGCGCCAATTCTGGATGGCAATGTCAAACGCGTGCTGTGCCGGGTGTTCGGGATCGAAGGCTGGCCGGGCACACCGGCCATCGAAAAACAGTTGTGGACGCTGGCCGAATCACTGCTGCCGGATGCGCGACAGGCCGATTGGACGCAAGCGCAAATGGATTTCGGTGCCACCTTGTGCACCCGCCACAATCCCGCCTGCCCGCAGTGCCCACTGCAAATGCTGTGCGTTGCATGGCGCGATGGCCGCAGCAACGCATTGCCCACGCCCAAACCCGGCAAAACCCTGCCACAGCGTGACGCGCACATGCTGATTCTGGATGATGGACAAGGCCGCGTGCTGCTGCAACGGCGTCCACCGGCAGGCATTTGGGCCGCGCTGTGGTCGCTGCCGGAACATGCAAATAACGAAACTGCGCAAGTGTGGTTTCAACGCCATATCGACGGCGATTTCGGTGCTGCCCGCGCACTACCCGTCCTGATCCACGGGTTTTCCCACTACCGCCTGCGTATCCAACCGCAGCTGATCACCGTCAACGGCCTGCGCTGCGCGGTGGGCGATAATGCAGATCTGCGCTGGATCCATCGCGCCGACCTTCACACGCTGGGGCTACCCGCCCCCGTGCGCAAACTACTGGAGCAAACACAATGACCCGCAAAGTGCACTGCGTGGTGGACAACATCGACACCGACGGCCTGGACTTTCCGCCGTGGCCAGGCGCGGCCGGCAAGCGCGTGTTCGAGCAGGTGGGCAAACCCGCCTGGCAACGCTGGCTGGCGCACCAGACCATGCTGATCAACGAAAACCGCATCTCACCGATGAACCCAGAACACCGTGCCTTTCTTGAGGCGCAGATGGTGAAATACTTGTTTGAGGGCGATGCGGGCAAACCGCCGGGTTATGTGCCGGAAGCGTGAGGCTTCTCACGCAGCATGGTTTCGGCTGCACGTAGCGCCTTCACATCCAGCGGGCGAATCTCATCGATCATGCAGCTGATGTGGCCACCCGGCACCACGACTTTGTCGAACCGGGTCAGCGTCATTCCGTTGAAGGACGATACGCCCAGAAATGGCGATCCACTTCCCGTGTTCAAACAAGGGGCCATCAGCCGCAACAACCAACTTTCCTGCGGGCGCATCTGCAACACCAGATGCTGGTCGTCGATGCGATCCCAACCGATCGGTTCCATGTAGCGGATCTGCTTCACCGGCGCACCGGCATGCGCCTGATATAACGCCAGCCGATCGGTATCACTCAGTCGATTGCCGGCACAACCGGCCAGCCCCAACGCAACCAGGACCGAAACCAAACCCGAGACAATCAGCGATTTCATGACACACCTCCTTGTTTGGCAACGCCCACATCATCCGCCCCCCAAGCCCAACGCCGGCTTAGCCAGGCAGCCCAAATTCGGCGCAATTCACTGCGCAGGCCGCTTGCCGAAACGGCATTCACCCCGTATCATGCGCGGCTCACACCGATGGCTCGGTAGCTCAGTTGGTAGAGCAGGGGATTGAAAATCCCCGTGTCGGCGGTTCGATTCCGTCCCGAGCCACCA
>NZ_CALMPC010000018.1:0-91412 GCF_937872235.1 uncultured Thermomonas sp. | reverse complement strand
GCCGATCGCGCTGCCGCGTTCCCGCTGCTGCACAGCCATCACGACCACGCCGATCCGTTGCTGTGGATGCTGCAGGCCAACCGTTTCGAATGGACACAAGCCGATGCCTTGGCTTGGTCAGGCAACGCGTGGATTGGGCATGACCGTGGCCGGCTTTGGCTGCGCAGCGAAGGCGAGCGCACCCACGGCAAAACCAGCGCCCGTCTGGAAGCGTTGTGGGGCAAGCCCGTGAATGCGTGGTGGGATGTAGTGGCCGGCGTGCGCCATGACAGCGGTCACGGGCCGGCCCGCGATTGGTTGGCCGTGGGTGTGCAGGGACTTGCGCCCTACAAATTCGAGGTGCAGGCCACCGCTTATCTGGGTAGTGGCGGTCGCAGTCTGCTGCACGCGGAAGCCGAGTACGAAATGCTGCTGACCAACAAACTGATGTTGCAACCCCGCATCGAAGCCAGTTTCCATGGCCGGGATGATCGCACGCGGGGAATCGGCGCAGGGCTGTCGGAAACCTCGGCCGGGCTGCGTCTGCGCTATGAAATCCGGCGCGAGTTTGCACCGTACATTGGCTATGCATGGGCGCAAAAACATGGGCGCACCGCATCTCTAGCCGAAGCGGCCGGCGGCACCGCGAACGAAAGCGGCTGGGTGGCGGGCTTGCGGTTCTGGTTTTGAACCCGCATCGTCCCGCAATTCACCAGCCACATGACAAAAGGCATATGCAGGTTTGCGTTTTTACCGGTGAGAATCAGGCGGGGACTGCCGGACGCGTCACCCCAGATCGACCTCCTGCCCTGCGGGGCTCAACTGGTGGAGAACTGCCTTGCATCGTCGTGAATTTCTTGCCCTATCTGGGCTTACCGCTGGCGGCTTATTGTTGCCTTCATTCTTTGGCAACGCCATTGCTGCCGAGCAATTACTGGAAACCATCGATCCGGCATTGAAAAAGCGCTTGGCTGATGACGCACTGAGCGCCGCCAAGGCTGCAGGCGCCAGCTACTGCGATGTGCGTATTGGCCGCTATCTGCGACAAGCGGTGATGACCCGTGAGAACAAGGTGCAAGGTGTGATGAATGGCGAGTCCACCGGGGTGGGCATTCGCGTCATCGCCAATGGCGCGTGGGGTTTTGCCGCTACCAATGAGCTGTCCCAAGCTGGTGTTGTGCGCGCCGCACAACAGGCCGCCGCGATTGCCAAGGCCAATGCCAAGTTCCAAACCGTGCCGGTGCAACTGGCGAAAGCGCCCAGCTATGGTGAAGTGGCATGGAAAACCCCCATTCGCAAAAACGCGATGGCTGTACCGATCAAAGAAAAAGCAGATCTGTTGTTGGGCGTGAATGCGGCGGCGATGGCGGCAGGTGCCAGCTTCGTCAACTCCACCCTGTTTGCAATCAACGAACAAAAATATTTTGCCAGCACCGATGGCTCTTACATCGACCAGGATGTGCACCGCATCTGGGCACCGATGGGGGTTACCGTCATCGACAAAGCCAGCGGCAAGTTCCGCTCACGTGCCGGCCTGTCCTCGCCACGCGGCATGGGCTATGAATACCTGGAACCGGATCCGGCCGAGCGGTTTGAGTTGCCAGGTGGTGCGGTGGTCTATCGCAATGCCTATGACATGAAGGCCGATGCCATTGCGGCGGCAAAACAGGTCAAAGAAAAACTGATGGCCAAATCGGTCAAGCCCGGCAAATATGATTTGGTGCTGGATCCTTCGCACACTTGGCTGACCATCCATGAGTCCGTGGGCCACCCCTTGGAACTGGACCGTGTGCTGGGCTACGAGGCCAATTATGCCGGTACCAGTTTTGCCACCATGGACAAGCGCGAGGCGCATTTCCAATACGGCAGCGACAAGGTCAACATCGTTGCCGACAAGACCCAGCCTGGCTCGTTGGGTGCAGTGGGTTGGGACGATGAGGGCGTGAAGTGCAAGCAATGGGATCTGATCAAAGCCGGCAAGTTGGTGGATTACCAAACCATTCGCGATCAAGCGCACATCCTGGGCAAAACCGAATCCGATGGCTGTTGCTATGCCGACTCCTGGAGCAGCGTGCAGTTCCAACGGATGGCCAATGTGTCGCTGAAAGCAGGCAGCGACAAGCTCAGCCCGGCCGAGATGATCAAGGGTGTGGAGAATGGCATCTACATCATTGGTGATGGCTCGTTCTCGATTGACCAACAGCGCTATAACGCGCAATTTGGCGGTCAGCTGTTCTATGAAATCAAGAACGGCAAGATCACCGGGCAAATTGAGGATGTGGCTTATCAGATCCGTACACCGGAATTCTGGAATGCCTGCGCTGCCGTCTGCGATCAAAGCGACTACCGGCTGGGCGGCTCGTTCTTCGACGGCAAGGGGCAACCGGGGCAAGTGTCGGCTGTCTCGCATGGCTCGGCCACCGCACGTTTCAACGGCATCAACGTCATCAACACTGCTCGCAGCCTCGGCTGATCGGCGCAAGGAGAGCAAGACCCATGAGTATCCTCACCGAAGCGCAAGCCAAGACCATTTTGGACAAGGTCATCGCGCTATCCAAGGCCGATGAATGCACCGCCACCTTGCAAGGTTCCATCGAAGGCAACATCCGTTTTGCCCTGAACAACATTTCTACCAGCGGTGTAGTCACCGACACCAGTCTGTCCGTGGCTGTTGCATTTGGTAAGCGCAGTGGCATGGCCAGCATCAACGAGTTCGATGATGCCGCGTTGCAGCGCGTGGTACGTCGTGCCGAAGACCTGGCACGGTTGGCACCGGAAAACCCCGAGTTCATGCCCATCATCGACAAGCAAACCTATACGCCCAGCAACACCTTCAACGCGAATACGGCGGCGATTACCCCGGAGTTTCGTGCGCAGGTTGCGGCAGACTCCATCAACCCCTGCAAAGCGGAAAAGCTGATTGCAGCTGGCTTTCTGGAAGACGGCCAAAGCTTTGTGGCATTCGCCAACAGCAAAGGCAATTTCGGTTATCAGCAAGCAACCGGCTTCAACTACACCTGCACGGTGCGCACCGAGGATGGACGTGGCTCAGGCTGGGTAGGTCATGCCCTGGAAGATGCCGCCACATTCAAGGCCAGCCATGACATCGAGATCGCCAAGCGCAAGGCACTCGCCTCACGGGAGGCCAAAGCGCTGGAGCCTGGCAAATACACCGTGATCCTGGAGCCCGCCGCCGCCGCAGGCCTGATCAGCTTCATGATGAATTTCTTTGATGCACGCAGTGCGGATGAAGGTCGCAGCTTCCTGTCGAAGAAAGGTGGTGGCAACAAATTGGGGGAGTTGGTATTTGATCCACAGGTCAATCTCGTTGCCGACCCCTGGCACCCCGAGGCACCGGTGATGCCGTGGGATGGCGAGGGCATGCCACGCACCAAACTGCCGATCATCCAGAATGGAAAAATTGCCAATTTGTCGTATTCGCGCTTTTGGGCACAAAAGCAAGGCAAACAGCCCAATGCGCGTCCAGGCAATCTGTTGATGCGTGGTGGCGACAAGTCAATTGCCGATTTGGTCAAAGGCACCAGCAAGGGCATTTTGCTGACACGCACCTGGTATATCCGCATGGTGGATCCGCAGACCGTGCTGCTGACCGGGCTGACTCGCGATGGCACCTTCTACATCGAAAATGGCGAGATCAAATACCCGGTCAAGAATTTCCGCTTCAACGAATCCCCAGTCATCATGCTCAACAACATTGATGAGCTGGGCAAGCCGGTACGAGTGGCGGGTGATGAATCCAGCATGGTGATGATGATCCCACCGATGCGGTTGCGTGATTTCACCTTCACATCACTGTCGGATGCGGTGTAAGGACGTGGCGTGACCCGCGCCGAGTTCTTGCGTTTGGCGCTGGGCGCATCGGCGGCACTGTTGTTGCCGTCGGTGCGTGCTGCCAGCCGGTTCGATTTCCACTTCACCCGGCTCAGATATGATTCCGGTGATTGGGATGTGGATGCACGCATGCCATCCAATCTGATCACTGCGCTGATTGACTACACCAATTTGCGGGTTGACCCCAGGGAGCATGTCGTCGCATTGGCAGACCCGAAGCTGCTGGCAGCTCCGTTTTGCTATCTGGCCGGCCACAAGCTGGTGGAATTCAACCCTGCTGAACGCCGCAACTTTGAACGTTATGTGCGCAATGGCGGCTTTGTACTGGTGGATGATTGCAACCACGACATCGATGGCTTGTTTGCCAAATCGTTTGAAGCGCAGATGGCCAGTATCTTCGGCAAGTCGGCACTCAAAAAACTGCCCAACACGCACCCGCTATTTTCAAGTTTCTTCAAATTCCCGGACGGCCCGCCAGCCACCGGTTTCGAGCTCAACGGCTGGGGCGATGACTTGGTACATGACTACTTGCGCAGTATTGAAGTGAATGGCCGGATGGGCGTGCTGTATAGCAATAAAGACTATGGTTGCGAATGGGATTACGACTGGCGCAACAAGCGCTTCTTGGCGGAAGACAACACGAAGTTTGCGGTCAATATCGTGATGTATGCGTTGACCTCTTGAGCACGGAATCCGGATGAATGCGAACACCCGCAATGAAGCCATGATGCAGCAACATCTTGCGCAGCTAAGTCAGCTGCGCGACGCCATTGCGCATGTCATCGTGGGCCAGCATGACGTAGTGGAGCAACTTCTGATTGGCTTGCTGGCCGGTGGCCATTGCTTGCTGGAAGGCGTGCCGGGGTTAGGTAAAACCTTATTGGTGCGTTCACTGGGGCAAGCACTGTCCCTGGACTTCAGGCGTGTGCAATTCACCCCGGATCTCATGCCAAGTGACATTCTGGGTACCGAGTTGCTGGAAGAAGATCACGGGACGGGCAAGCGTGCATTTCGATTCCAGAAAGGGCCGATTTTCACGCACCTGCTGTTAGCAGATGAGCTCAACCGCACGCCCCCAAAAACGCAGGCTGCGCTACTGGAAGCCATGTCAGAGGGCACTGTCAGCTACGCCGGTACCACCTATGCCTTGCCAGCCCCATTTTTTGTTTTGGCTACACAAAATCCACTGGAGCAGGCAGGTACCTACCCACTACCGGAAGCGCAGCTGGATCGCTTCTTGTTGCATGTGCGCGTGGGCTACCCAAGTGAACAGGAAGAGCGCGACATCCTCAGCCAAACTACCGGCAACCATGGTGGCCAGGTGCCCAACGTGATGGAGGGCGCGGCGGTTCTTGCACTGCAAGCCCATGTGCGGGATGTGCATGTAGGCAGCGACTTGCTCACATGGATCAACCGGCTGGTACGCGCGAGCCGCCCCGGCGATGCGTTGGCAACCGACGATGTGCGCAAGTATGTGCGCTGGGGTGCTGGCCCGCGTGCTGGGCAATCCCTAGTTCTGGCAGCCAAAGCACGGGCGCTACTGCATGGTCGTTTTGCCGCAACCCGGGAGGATGTGATTGCACTGGCCTCCCCGGTCATGCGCCATCGCTTGTTGCTCTCGTTTGCGGCGGAAGCCGAACAGAAACAGGCGGATGATGTGATCGCAGTTTTACTGCGTGCAGTGCCCTACCCCGCCACCTGATGCAACGCATGCCAGAGGCTTTGATTCCACCGGATGTACGCAGTCGTCTGAACGAACTGCGATTACAGGCACAGCGCACCCGTGCAGCGCAAGGGATTGGATTGCATGCCAGCCACAACCGTGGCGCCGGGCTCGAGTTTTCGCAATATCGCAGCTATGAGCCTGGCGATGAGTTGCGCCAGATCGACTGGAAGCTGTACGCACGCTCGGATCGTTTTTTTGTACGCGAGGCCGAACGTGAAAGCCCATTGACCGTGTGGTTACTGCTCGACGCCAGTGCTTCGATGGCGCAAGCCGATCAAGCAAAGCCCGGGTTTTCACGTCTGCAGGCCGCCAAAAGTCTGGCCGCCTGCGTTGTTGAACTGGCTTTGCGGCAAGGTGACCACTTCGGGTTGATTGCATTGCGTGAAGATGGCGTGCAATTACTCCCTGCCAGCAGCGGCCCGCGCCAGCGCGACCGTCTCTGGTTGTCACTGCATTCGCTGACAGCACAGGCGCGCTTCCCGCAGGGTGAGCGTTTGAACCCAGTCTGGGAGCGCATTGTTGCCGATGATCTGGTTATCGTGCTCAGTGATGGTTTCGATGATGGCTGCATTGCGTTGGCAGAACGTCTTGCCGCTGCGCGCCGCGAGGTCATATTCATTCAACTGTTAACCGCCGAAGAGCGTGACTTTCCATTTACCGGAGGTCATTTGTTTCATGATCCTGAAACAGGCCAGACCGTCTCCGGTGATGGCAAAGCAATGCGGGCAGAGTTTCTGCAGCAGTTCAACCGGGCATTGCAGATGCTGGATGCGCGATTGGATGCGGCCGGTATCGTGCATGTGCGCCATGTGCTGGATGCCCCGCTGGATATCCCATTGCGACAGTTGTTTGGCAAGCACGCGCGGCCATGAACCCGGGTTTGCTACTGCCCAGCGCGCTTTTTTCGCTGCTTGCCCTGCTGCTTCCACTACTGATCCATCTGGCACGACGGCAACAACAGCAGCCTTTGGATTTTGCCGCGTTACGCTGGCTTGGCAGCAAGCCAAAACCACGCAGCCGATTTCGTTTAGATGATATTCCGCTACTGCTTGTGCGCTTGTTATTGCTCGCACTGTTGGCGTTATGGCTGGCAAAACCAGTGCTGCATGGCGCGCCAGATCGACGTACTTATGTAGCGGTCATGCCTGGGGTTGCCGCCACAACGGTGGCCATGCAAGCGTTGCCCGCAAATGCACGCAAGCATTGGCTGGCGGTTGGCTTCCCTAGCCTGGACAGCGACCCACCAGCGGATGCGCAACCCATTGCCAGTTTGCTGCGACAACTGGATGCCGAGCTGCCATCCGAGGCACCTTTAGTCGTACTGGCCACCACGCAGTTCGATGGTGCTGATGCGCGGCTCCCCATACTTTCGCGAAGTGTGGATTGGCGCATCGTTGCCGGCGCACCGCCATCAACGCCAATGGTCACCGCACTGGCCGCGCCTCGCTTGCAAATCAGATCTGATTCAGCACATCGCACGCAGGCCGGTTATCTGCATGCTGCAAGCCGCGCATGGCAAACACCTGCAGAATTCACGGCGAGCTCAGCAGCATTCCCGAACAATCAGCAAATTGTGCTGGTCTGGTTTGTGTCCGACCCACTGCCCACGACCTTGTTGGAGTGGGTCGCACATGGCGGCACGGTGATACTCGACTCCAGCCATGCGCTGCCGCAGTCTCGTCATCCTGTTTCGCTTTGGCAAAATGCTGCCGGCATTGATCTTCTGCAAGCCATCGCATATGGCAAAGGCCGTTTGTTGCGTTTCACCCGGCCGCTGCAACCAGCACAAATGGCGGAGCTGTTGAACGCCGAATTTCCACAACACCTGCACGATGCACTGCAAGCACCCGGTGTTGCACCCATCCCTGCAGATGCAAGAACTTATCGGCCCCAGACTGGTGCAAACGCCTATCCACAAGCCCCTTATTCACTGCAGCCGTGGCTGGCGTTGGTGCTGGCGCTAGTGTTCTTGAGTGAGCGTTGGCTGGCTACCGGTAGGCGTGGGGAGCAAGCATGAGTCGCAGTTTGCTTCCCGCCAACGCGTGGCGTGCGGCAAGGCTGCAGAACATCGGCATCTGGCTGGGATATCTGGTCCCGTGGTGCACTGCTGCCTGCACGATAGCGTGGCATCTGTTGGGCCCGCGCCTTGCACTATTCCTTGGTGGTTTTGCGCTACTGGCAAGTGCGGTCATCGGATGGTGGCTGTGGCACAAGCACGACATCCATTGGCTGATACGCAATTTGAATTCACATCGCAGCGACATGGAGGACAGCGCCGATTTACTGTTGTCCAACGATGCGCTCAACCCACTGCAACGCTTGCAGCAACAACGTCTTGTGCAACGACTACAAGACCACCCCGTGGATTTGCGCAAGCCGTGGCCGATGGCATCACTGCTGGGGTCTGCAGCAATTGCATTGGTTTTCATTATTACCGTTGCGAAGTGGCCTGCAGATTTGCCAAACGATAAAGCCACTGCTCAACCAGCCGTGCAACATTCCACTGAGGGACCACTTTTACAGGATATCAACCTGCAGATCACGCCACCCGGGTACACGGGCTTGCCGATCCGCAGTGTGCAAACTCTCACGTTGAAAGTTCCGGTTGGGTCAATCGTGCAATGGTCGTTGCACTTCTCCCATGCCCCCACGAAAGTTGCGCTGGTGTTGCTGGATGGACGGGAAATCCCACTGCAACCCAATGGCGCAGCATGGGTAGCGCGTCTGACCTTGCCAGCCCCCACCCTGTATCGCTTGCAAGTTGACGGCAAATTCCCGGATGCCGGCAAGCTGCATCGTATTGATGTGGTCGCGGACCTGGCGCCGCAAGTCAACGTGCTACAGCCCGCGCACAGCCCTAGTCTGGCCACGGTTGGGCAACCCGACTGGGATGTGAGTTTCGATGCGCGCGATGATTATGGGGTTCTGGCACAAGCCAGCTTGCGCATCACGTTGGCGCAAGGCAGCGGTGAGTCGATTGCATTTCATGAGCAGCGCCTCGTATTGACAGGCCAAGGCGGCGCACAGCACCGCCGCTTTGCGCACCGACTGGATCTGGCTGCGTTGGGCATGGCGGAAGGCGATGACTTGATCGTGCAACTGGAGGTGTCCGACAACCGCCGCCCGCAACCCCAACTGACGCGCAGCCCCAGTGTGATTTTGCGCATGAGTCGCAAACCTGAAATGGAAAGCGCCGGCATCGAAGGCGTGGTGCGACGCGTGCTACCGGCTTATTTTCGCAGTCAACGGCAAATCATTTTGGATGCTGAAGCACTACAGAAAAAAAGACGCATGCTGGCATCGGAGCTGTTCTTGAAGCAATCCGATGCGATTGGCGTAGATCAACGCATTTTGCGCCTGCGCTATGGCCAGTTCCTAGGTGAGGAAGCCGAAGGCGGACCGGAGCTGTCGCCCACTGCCGATGCCGCACAAGACCAACACGCACCTGTCGATGACGATCACGGCCATGAAACACCGAACCCACCTGCGCCTGTGTTCGGGCAGATTGATCACCTCCTGGAAAATTTCGGGCACACCCATGACATCGCCGAAGCCGCGACCTTGTTGGACCCGGAAACACGCGCCATTCTCAAGCAAGCATTGGATCAAATGTGGCAATCGGAATTGCAGTTACGGCAAGGCCAGCCCGATCGCGCATTACCGTTTGCTTACAAGGCATTGGGCTATATCAAGCAAGTCCAGCAGGCGGACCGCATTTTTCTTGCGCGGGTGGGCCCACAGTTGCCGCCGATAGATGAAAGCCGGCGCATGGGCGGCAAGCGTGATGGCATTGCGTCACGGGCCGATGCACTGCAAACAGCCACCACCGAGGCCTCTGCAATCAGTGCACTCTGGCAAGCCCTGGCCGCACCGTCACCCTCACCGTCTTCTTCGCCTGCGTTACCCCTGCAAGCTTTTGATACGTGGCTGCACAGCCATCCACCACAGCAAGACGATCTTTTGTCACTGCAAGTGGCATTGGATGCAGTGCGTCGTGATCCTGCTTGCAGCGGTTGCCGCAGCGAACTGCAACGCCAGTTGTGGCCACTCTTGCCGCTACCCCCCGCGCAACCCATGCGCCGCGAACCGGCGACGCCGCAAGGTCAGCGCTACCTGGATGCATTACAGGCAGAGGCAGTCCAATGAACCTGCCGACCCTGCCCGTACTAACGGCCGGTGTGCTGGCATTGGCCTGTGTATTTGCGCTTGCGCGCGTGTGGCGGCAGCGTGCGCAACGCTCTCGACTTGCGCTTGTCACCTTGTTGGCATTGCAGCCGGCACTGGCCACAGCCTTGTATTTCGGGCTATTTCCGCCACTGCACATGGCCCAGACTGGTAGTAGTCTGGTCGTATTGACCGCAGGTTGGCGCAGCGCTGCTGCCGCTAATCTGTCAGGTCAACGCATTGCATTGCCGGAAGCCGAACCCGCGGCGTCTGCTGAACGCACGCCAGACCTTGCCACAGCACTGCGTCGGCATCCGCAGATCACCTTGCTGCATATCCTCGGCCACGGGTTGGAAGCCCGTGATCGCGATGCCGCCCATGGCTATCAGATTGACTTCATCCCGGCGCCACTACCGGCAGGCCTGGTGGCATTGCATGTGCCTTCTCGCGTGGCGGTGGGCAATGCGCTGCGTGTGCGCGGCCGGGTGCAAGGTGTTGATGCTGGCACGGTGGAACTGCTGGATCCCGGCAACCAGCGCGTGCAACGCAGCCCGCTGGCGCACGATGGATGGTTTGAGATGCAAATGGCCGTTCGCGAGGCCGGCCTGACGACTTACACCCTGCGCGTACTGGATGTGGCCGGCACGCTGCAAGACAGCGTGCCGCTGCCGATGGAGGTTGTCACCGCAACGCCCTTGCGCCTGCTGGTGTTGGCTGGCGCGCCCAATCCGGAACTTAAATACCTGCGGCGCTGGGCGAAAGATGCTGGAATCGCCATGCACACGCGAATCGCGGTCGGTGGCGGCAGCGCCTTGGGCGATGCGCCGATCGCGTTGACTGATGACAGCCTGCGCGCGTTTGATCTGGTGCTGTTGGATACCCGCAGCCTGCAAGCGTTGCCTGCGAGTGAAGTGCGAGCGCTGACGTTAGCCATGCACAAGGGGCTTGGCGTGTTGTTGCAACTGGATGCGGCACCTGCACCTGCGCTACGCGCACGCCTGCGCGAGTGGGGGTTTGCGCTGGCCACTGGCGATGCCACGCAAACCGTTTCGCTGGCTGCCGGTCTACCAGCACTTCCCAGCTACCGAGTGACAGATTCGACCACTACCAGCGCGCGTTTGCTAAGCGACACAGACGGCCAACCACTGGGGCTATGGCGCGCCTTGGGGCGTGGTCGGGTTGGGCTGCTCCCCATTTCTGAAACGTATCCACTGGTGTTGCAAGGTATGGGTGAGCGGCATGCCCAGTTATGGAGTGAAATCACTGCAACGCTCGCACGCAGTCAAGAGAGCGCTCCACTGTTACCGCCGTCGGCGCCTGCATGGGTGGGCGAACGGGTCATTGTCTGCGCGCTGCCCGCAATAACCGCTGCGGCGACGCTTGCGCCACAACACCCTGGCCCAACGGCGGCCCCCGGTCGCTGCATTGCCGAGTGGCCGCAGCGTGCCGGCTGGCAGCGCTTGCAGCAGATCGCGCAGCCACTGCACTACTTCGCCCTGCCGCAACGCACTGCACTTGCATGGCGCTTGAGTTTGCGTCAACAAGCCACCCGGCAGTTGGCGCTGCAATCAACGCATGCGCCGACGCGGAGGGGGCAAGCAATGCCACAACGTGGCCGCGCCTGGCCATGGCTGGCGGCTTGGTTGGTACTGGCCGCAGCGGCCTGGATCTGTGAGCGTCGCTTGCATGAGCGGCCTAGTGCAACGCGCTGACCGGCGTTGGGTCAGCGCTTTTTGCGCACGTACAACACCAAGGCGTGATCGACAATTTCGAAGCCATGTTCAGCGGCAATTTTCTGCTGCAAAACCTCGATTTCGTCGCTATGAAACTCCACTACCTTGCCGGTTTCCAGATCCACCATGTGGTCGTGGTGCTCGCCACGGTCCAGCTCATACACAGCGGTGCCGCCTTCAAAATTGTGCTTGAGCACCAAACCGGCCGACTCGAACTGGGTCAGCACGCGGTAGATGGTGGCCAAGCCAATGTCTTCGCTTTCGGCCAACAGCTGCTTGTAGATATCCTCGGCGGTCATATGCCGGGGCTTGGCATGCTCCAACAACTCAAGAATGCGCAGTCGTGGGTGGGTCACCTTCAAGCCCGCTTTGCGAAGATCCTGCGACATGGTTTCCTTCCTCAGATGTCATGCGACATGCAACGCCGGGTGAATGGACTTGCGGCAACGGCTTGCCGCAGATCCAGGCAAAGGCAGCGTGGTGGCGATGCGGGAGTGTATCATCGGCACTTCCGCCACTGCCCACACCCTGCCGATGCGCAAGCTGATCCCCCTCCTTCTTGCAACCTTGCTGGTCAGCGGCTGCGGCATGCTGTATCGCCAGCCGATCTTCCAGGGTAATTTGCTGGAAAAATCGGCAGTTGACCAACTGCAGGCTGGGCTGGATCAGCATCAAGTGATGACACTGTTGGGCAGCCCGTCGGTACAAGACCCGTTCCACCACAATCGTTGGGATTACGTGGCCAGCCAGCGCATCGGCCGGCACGGCGCGCCGCAGGTCAAAACCATGACCCTGTGGTTTGAAAACGGCAATCTGACCCGCTGGGAAGGCGACTACTTCCCTGAGCAAGATTCCGAGTTGGCTAAAAATTCGGTGCGCTACTTCGGCCCGAATCTGGCCAAGGATAAAGACAAGAAAAAACGCCGCTAACGCCGCTTTGCGCGTTCAGCGCGCAATCGGCGCGCCTGCTTGGGGTCGATGAGGAGTGCCCGCAGCAGTTCGATGCGATCACCCGGATGCAGGCGGGTGTCGGCTTGCGCGGCCACTCCAAACACGGCAATCGCAACAAACTCTGTATCCAGCTGCCAGTTGGCTGCCGCCAGAGCATCGGCTACGCACGCATTTTCGTTTACCTCAACCAGCATGCTGTCGGCACGCTTGGGCCAAGCCCGCAACAACTGCACTTGCATCAGCGTGAACCTTTGTCCGCTTCGCGCACGAAGTCATCCACCATGCGATCGGCCAAGCTTTGCATTCCAATGGCCAAAGCTGGCCCCAACAGCCGACTTTGCGGTTCAAAATCCAGGCGCAACATGACTTTGCACGCACACTCATCCAGCGCATGAAATTCCCAACGCCCCAGCAGCTGCCGAAACGGGCCATCGCGCAGCGCCATGTCGATATGGTGCGGCGGGCTAAGCTGGTTCTCGGTGGTAAACCATGTATGGAAGCCAGCGATGCCCAGCTCCAGTCGTGCCAACACGCGCAGCTCGCTGGATTCCATTACCTGGGCTTGATGGCACCACTCGAACCGGCTCGGATACGCGTCAACATCATTGACCAACGCGAACATGTGCGCGGCGGAATGTTCAACAAGGGCACTACGTTGAATAACAGGCATCGAAAGATCCAGACAAGCCGACTGCCCCGCAGCGTGGACGAATCAGCGAGAATAACGGAATGAACAAGAAGAATGCCAAGGATAAGCCAAACGGCGGCGGCACCATCGCCCTGAACAAGCGTGCCCGTCATGAGTACAGCTTAGAAGAAAAATTCGAAGCTGGCCTCGCCCTGCAAGGCTGGGAGTTGAAATCCATCCGCGCTGGTCGCGCCAATATCGTGGATGCGTATGCGGTGGTGCTGCAAGGTGAGTTGTTTCTGATTGGCGCGCAAATCACACCACTCATCCAAGCCTCCTCTCATGTGGTAGCCAATGACCGCCGTACCCGCAAACTGCTGCTGCACCGGCGCGAAATCGACATGTTGATCGGCCGGGTTCAGCGGGATGGCTACACACTGGTACCCACTGCGCTGTATTGGAAGGGCAATAAGGTCAAGGCCGAGTTGGCACTGGCACGTGGCAAGCAAAGCCACGACAAGCGCGAAGCCAGCAAGGAGCGCGACTGGAACCGCGAGAAGCAGCGCCTGCTGCGGCGGCATAACAAGGACGCGTAACCTGTGCCCCGCTGGGCGGGCCAGTTGAGCGTGTGATCACGACGACTGGCTGACTCACTCCATCGCTCTGCCCATAGCAAAACGGCCACCTTGCGGTGACCGTTTACGCGTTGCTTGCATGTTCCGATTCTGAAGTGGCGTCCCCACGGGGATTCGAACCCCGGTCGCTACCGTGAAAGGGTAATGTCCTAGGCCTCTAGACGATGGGGACAAAACCGGAAACAAGTTGTAAAGGTGGTGGAGCCAAGCGGGATCGAACCGCTGACCTCCTGCATGCCATGCAGGCGCTCTCCCAGCTGAGCTATGGCCCCACGGGGCTGGAAAGACGCGCATTCTGCGGGGTAAACCCAGAGGCGTCAAGCGTTTTTCAATATTTTTTCTGCAGCGCATCATCCAATCCACGCAAGGTGGTCACGCCATGCCCCTGTTCGGCCAAATATTGCAGCCATTTACCCAGGAACGTATTCATCCGCAGGCGGTGATTGAGGATGCGCTGTGGCGGTGGATACATGCCAATGACGTCTTGCCAGCGCCTTCCTGCGTAGCAATGGGTGGCTTCAACTTGTTTGGCATCGTGGTACAGGCGCAGATTGGCGGAAGGATCGACCATGCCGGTGTGTGGATCCACCAGCCCGTAGCTCATGCGCAGCTCGGTGGTGTAGGCGTGCTGCTCGATGACATCGATGTGCACATCCAAGCCATCGCCAATCGATGAAACATAATTGCCGCAGGCCAGTTCACCGGCTTCAAACAGGCGTTGCAGGCGCGTGTGGTTTTCGGAATACAGCCCCATCAACCAACCAAAACGGCTGAGTGTGGGCAGTGTGTTGTGGCGGGCAAAGGCAAGGCTCATGGTTTGATCCTACACGCGCAAATCACACTGCGGCAGGATTGACGAATACCCGGCGCAGGCCTAGCTTGGAAGAGGTGGCTGGCCGTGGTTCAGAACATCTCGCGGTTGATGCCCAAATACTTCATCACGCGGCTGGAAATTTCTTCGATCGAAGCGTGCGTGGTGCTGAGCAGCTCGATGCCTTCGCGGCGCAGCATCGTCTCGGCCTGCGCAACCTCGCGCCGGCAGGTGTCCAGCTGGGCATAGCGCGAATCCGGCCGCCGTTCTTGGCGAATCTGGTGCAACCGATGCGGGTCGATGGTGAGCCCGAACAGCTTGCTGCGGTACTGACGCAGCTTGGCCGGGAGGCGTTCGGCCTCCAGATCTTCCGGCGTCAGCGGATAGTTGGCGGCTTTCACCCCATGCTGCAGGGCCAGGTACACGCAGGTGGGCGTCTTGCCGGCGCGGGAGACGGCAACCAGGATCACGTCGGCATCGCTGAAGTCGAGTTTCATGCCATCGTCGTGAGTCAGCGCGTAATTCATCGCATTGATGCGGCGATGGTAGGTATCAAAATCCACGATGCCGTGGGCGTGGCCGATATGGGCTTCGCGGCTACGGCCCAGCTCTTGTTCCAGTGGCGCGATGAATGGCGCAAATATGTCCAGCATCAGTGCGCCGCTATCGGCCAAAAGCGTGTTCAGCTCCGCGTCCACGCAGGAGTTGACCACGATGGGGCGCACACCGGCGGCCTCACCCGCGGCGCGCACGCGGATTGCGGCTTCGCGTGCCTTGTCCGGCGAATCCACGAATGGCAGCCGATCGGTGGCAAACCGCAGGCCCGCAAACTGGGTCAACAGGCTGTGGCCGATGGTTTCGGCGGTAATGCCGGTGCCATCGGACACATAAAACACGGGGCGAACAGCATCCATCGGCAATCCTTGAGTGGCGGGCAGGTTAAAATAACGGACTTCCCGCGCCACTGCGCCGCCCTGCCCCCACGGAGCCCGCCTTGTCTAGTAATGTCCTTTGGTTGAACGACCTGCGCCTGACCGACCTCGCCCAAGTGGGCGGCAAGAATTCCTCGTTGGGCGAAATGATCGGGCAGTTGTCCAGCCTCGGCGTATCGGTCCCCGGCGGTTTTGCCACCACCGCCGATGCGTTCAAGGCATTTATCGCGCACAACAATCTGCACGCCCGCATCTACGACAAACTGGCAACGGTTGACGTGGAAAACGTGCCGCAACTGACCGCTGCCGGCGCGGAAATCCGTGGTTGGGTGATTGATGCGCCATTGCAGCCGGAGCTGGATGCTGATATCCGCAGCGCCTACGCCAAGTTGTGCGCCGATAGCGGCGCACAAGACATCGCAGTGGCGGTGCGATCTTCGGCCACGGCGGAAGATTTGCCCGATGCCAGCTTTGCCGGCCAGCAAGAAACCTTCCTCAACGTCACCGGTGCCGATGACGTAGTGCGCAAGGTCAAGGAAGTGTTTGCCTCGCTGTACAACGACCGTGCGATTGCCTACCGCGTGCACCATGGTTTTGCCCACGAGGACGTGTTCCTGTCGGCGGGTATCCAGCTGATGGTGCGCTCGGATGTGGGCAGCTCAGGCGTGTTGTTCACGCTGGACACCGAATCGGGCTTCCGCGATGTGGTGTTTGTCACCGCCAGCTTCGGCTTGGGCGAAATGGTGGTGCAAGGCGCGGTCAACCCGGATGAGTTCTACGTGTTCAAGCCGACCTTGCGCGAAGGCAAGCCTGCAATCCTGCGCCGCGCGTTGGGCAGCAAACAATTGCGCATGGTGTATTCCGATGTGCCCGGCGAACGCGTGCGCACCGAAGCCACGCCGGCAGAGTTGCGCGGGCAGTTTTCGATCACCGATGCCGATGTGGAGGCACTGTCCAGGCAGGCGCTGGTAATCGAGGCGCACTACGGCCGGCCGATGGATATCGAGTGGGGCAAAGACGGCCACACCGGCAAGCTCTACATCCTGCAAGCGCGCCCGGAAACCGTGAGGTCGCGCGCCAGCGCCACCCAGATTGAACGCTACGCCCTGCTGCAGCGCGGTGACGTGCTGTCCGAAGGCCGCGCCATTGGCCACAAGATCGGCAGCGGTACTGCACGTGTGGTGCGCTCACTCGATGACATGAGCCGCGTACAGCCCGGCGATGTGTTGATCGCCGACATGACCGACCCGGATTGGGAGCCGGTGATGAAGCGCAGCGCCGCCATCGTGACCAATCGTGGTGGCCGCACTTGCCACGCCGCGATCATCGCCCGCGAGTTGGGCGTGCCGGCGGTGGTGGGCACGGGGGACGCACTGGATCGCATCAACGATGGCGATCTGGTGACGGTGAGCTGCGCGGAAGGCGATACCGGTTTCATCTATGCCAGTGCCCTGCCCTTCGAACGTACCACCACTGATCTTGGCAATATGCCGCCGGCACCGCTGAAGATCATGATGAACGTGGCCAACCCGGAGCGCGCCTTCGACTTCGGGCAGTTGCCGAACGCCGGCATTGGTCTGGCCCGCCTGGAAATGATCATCGCCAGCCATATCGGCATCCATCCGAAGGCGCTGCTGGAATTCGACAAGCAGGACGCGGCGATCAAAGCCAGGATCAACGAGCGTATCGCCGGCTATGCCTCGCCTGTCGAGTTCTACATCGAACGCCTGAAAGAAGGCATCGCCACCATCGCCGCCTCGGTGTATCCGAAGCCGGTGATCGTACGGCTGTCGGATTTCAAATCCAACGAATACGCCAACCTGTTGGGTGGCGGCAAGTACGAGCCGCATGAAGAGAACCCGATGATCGGGTTCCGTGGCGCCTCGCGCTACATCGATCCCAGCTTCAAGGACGCATTCGCGCTGGAATGCGTGGCGGTCAAGCGCGTGCGCGAGGCGATGGGCTTTGCCAACGTCTGGGTGATGATTCCGTTTGTGCGCACGCTGGATGAAGGCAAAGCCGTCATCGAAGTCCTGCGTGAAAACGGTCTGGTGCAGGGTGAGAACGACCTGAAAGTCATCATGATGTGCGAGGTGCCCTCCAACGCGCTGCTGGCCGATGAGTTCCTCGATATTTTCGATGGCTTCTCGATTGGTTCCAACGACATGACCCAGCTCACGCTGGGGCTTGATCGCGACTCCGCGATCGTGGCCGGGCTGTTCGATGAGCGCAATCCAGCCGTCAAGAAGATGCTGTCGATGGCCATCCAGTCCGCACGTGCCAAGGGCAAGTACATCGGCATCTGCGGCCAAGGCCCGTCCGACCACCCGGACCTGGCGCAGTGGTTGATGGAACAGGGCATCGAGTCGGTCTCGCTGAACCCGGACACCGTGGTCGATACTTGGCTGGCGTTGGCGAAGTCCAAGCACTGATTGGATTGAGCTGACCCTGCGGAACACTGCCGCAGGGTCAGCTGCACACCCGATTGCGCCCGCCCTGCTTGGCTTGATACAGCAGTGCATCGGCGCGCGCCACCAAGTCTTCCGGGCGCGCGGCATCTTCACGCGCGGCGACCCCACCACTGATTGTCAGCTGCCAGCCCGGCGCATACGCACTGCAATCCAGGGCCTCCACGGCCAGCCGCATGGCGTTGCAAATTTCCTGTGCTCTGGCAAGCGGCACGCGCTCGAACAGCACCGCAAATTCTTCCCCGCCCCAACGCGCCAACACCCCGGCCCCGCCAAGCGCATCGCGCAGCGCGTGGGCCACGGCCACCAGTGCCTGATCGCCAGCGGCATGCGAATAGTGGTCGTTGATGAGCTTGAATTCATCGATGTCGAACAGTGCGAAACACAGCGCACGATCGCCACGTACCGCACGCTCAAACGCAGCATCCAGTTGCGAATCCAAGCTTCGGCGGTTGCCAATCCCGGTCAATGCATCTTCCAATGCCATGCGTTCAAACGCTTCGGATTGCTCGCGCAGGCGCTCCAGCAACGCGGATTTTTCTTGATCGGAGGCGCGCAGGCGGTCGGCGTGTTCTTGCAGATCAGAGGTGCGCCGGCCCACGAGTTGTTCCAGCTGGGTCGCTCGCTGATGCAGGTTGAAAAGGCGCCAGCGCACCAAGGCCCACAGCAGTAACAAACTGGCCAAGGCTGCCAATACCAACACCCATGGCCGTTCCCATAGCTGCGGCTGAATTTCGATTTGGATCGTGGTGATCTGCGGGCTCCAATTTTGCCCTAGTCCCGGTGCAGCCACGTTGACTTGGAAGCGATAACGGCCTGCTTTCAAATTGGTGTATTGCACGCTGCGCTGGTTGCCGCGATCTACCCAATTATGGTCCATGCCCTGCAGTTGCTGGCGATAGCGCAAAAAGCGCGGCATCAAAAAGCTGATCGCGGCATAACGGAATTCCAGCTTGGTGGTGCCGGCTGGCAAGCTGAGCACTCGGCCAATCGACTGCGGCCTGCCATCAGCCAAAACCTGCTCCAGCACGACGCTGGGCAACGGACGCCGAAATGCGTGCAAGGATGCAGGGGACGCGAAGGCAGCGCCGCGCGCGGTGGCTACCCAGATATTGCCATGCTGGTCACGAATGGCGGCAGGCCCGGAGCCGCCGTTGCACTGTGCACTGACCAGCCCGTCCGCTTCACCAAAATGATCGTACTCAAGGCGCTGATGACGGCCATCCAGAACGGCATTGGCCTCGGCTTTGGCAATCCGCAATACGCCGCGATTGGATGTAAGCCAATAGGAACCCAATTGGTCATCGACAATGGCAAACAAGGTATCCACGGGCAGGCCATTATGTATGCCAAGCCCCGCCAGATGGCCATTGCGATAGCGCAGCAGGCCGCGATCGGTAGCCATCCACAACGTACCATCGGCATCTTCATTGAAACCGAAGACATCCTGCGCACCATTGGTTGGGCGCATGTCCAAGGCTTGCACCTGTTCCCCGATGATGTGTGCCGCGCCGTTGGAGGTCCCTACCCACAGGCTGCCATCACGCGCCTGGTGCATCGAGATGATGAATTCCCGCGGCAAGCCTTCGCTTATCCCGAAGCGTTTGAACTTGCCATTTTTGAGCCGAACCAGCCCACGGTTGGTGCCAATCCATAAACTGCCATCGCTGGTTTCGGCAAGCGATCGCACTTGGTTGCTGGCCGGTAGTCCGTGTGCGGCATCGTAACGTGCCAACACTTTGCCATCACGCATCCGCAGCACACCATCGGTATAGGTACCGACCAGCAAATCGCCATTTCGGGCTTCCAACAGGCTCAAAATAGAATCGCTTGGTAGCCCATTTTCGGCGGTGTAGCTGGCGACTACCTGATTGTTGCGCCACAGGTTCAAGCCACGACCAGTGCCGATCCAGATTCCCCCCTGGTGATCTTCGTACACCGTGCGCACATAGTCGTCACTGAGCCCCTGATCCCTGTTCCAGGTACTAAACGGCGCATCGCTCAAGCGGAGCAAGCCGGCATTGGTGCCAGCCCAGATACTGCCCTCGCGATCTACCAGTAACGATGGAACGCGATTGTTGGGCAGCCCACGCAAACTGGTGAAGCGATCCACACCCCGCGCAGATAGGCGCAATAAGCCATTGTTGACGGTGCCGATCCACAAGTTGCCACTGCGGTCTTCCGCGAGGCTGGGCGCCCCGTCTTGCGGCAGCAATGGCGAGAGCATTTCAAACTGGTCGGTATTGCCTACGCGGCGATACACCCCGCGTTCGGTGCCGACCAGTAATTGCCCGGCGCGGGTTTCAAATAGATTGAACACCGGTGCATCGGGCAATCCCGAGGTACTGGGCATCACCCGCAGCTTACCGTCGTGGCTGCACACCGCCAGTCCGCCGGCAGTAGCAATCCAAATGTCGCCGTCGTGGGTTTCGCGCAGGTCAAAGACTACATTGCTGGGCAGGCCATTATGGATGTTGTATTGCTTGACTTTGCCATGATCGAGCACGCTCAAGCCTTCGTTTTCAGTGGCCACCCACAAGCGCCGCGAACGGTCCTGGATGGCGTCAAGAATTTCATCTTGCGCCAGGCCATCTTTTTCGCTGTAAGTAGTCCACTGATCGCCGCGTTTTACCGTCACTCCACCGCGTGAAGTACCCATGATCACCGCACCGTCGGCGGCTACCGACAATGAGCGAATCGCGTTGTCTTGCAGGGCTGGGGTATTACTGCGATCAAACAGCTGGAACTCCAGCCCGTTGTAGCGCACCAAGCCTTCCCACGTGCCCAGCCACAGATAACCATCCGGGGTTTGCGCAATGCTGTTGACCTGGTTGTGCGGCAAGCCTTCGCGGGTGGTCCAAATCTCGCGATAGAACGCCGAGATAGGCTTTTCCTGTGCCAATACGACGCTGGATGACAGGCATAGCAACACCAGCAGGCCGAGTGAGACTCGCCGCATCCAAGTTTGCACAGACGCCAACGGCATCCGCTTCATGTGCCCCCTGTACTTGCGTTACTCCGCTGCCAAACCAGCCAGCGCCCCCATGTATTGCCGATAATGCCGCAATTCGTCGATGGAGTCGCGCACATCGCTCAAAGCGGTATGTGCCGACACCTTGCTGAACCCTGCCAACAACTTGGGCGACCAGCGCCGGGCCAGTTCCTTGACGGTGCTGACATCCAGATTGCGATAATGAAAATAAGCTTCCAGCTGCGGCATCAGGCGCGCCATGAAGCGGCGATCCTGGCAAATTGAATTGCCGCACATTGGCGAGGTCCTTGCTGGTAGCCACTGCTGTAGGAAGGCAATCGTGCGTGTCTCGGCCTCGGCCAGTGGTACACCCTCTTGCACTACTCGCCGCCACAGTCCTGAGCCGGTGTGATGGGTGCGGTTCCACTCGTCCATGGCTTCCAGGGTGGCCAAAGGATGCGCGATGGCCAGTTCCGGGCCTTCCGCCAGGATGTTGAGTTGGCCATCGGTCACCACGGTGGCAATTTCCAGGATGCCATCGGTTTGCGGGTCCAGCCCGGTCATTTCCAGGTCGATCCAAATCAGGCGGTCTTGCGGCAAATCGGTAGCCATCGGCATGCACATGAGTGAGATGTTGGCATCATACTGAATCAAAGTCAGGACGCCGCATGATCCAGGTCGCCACCACACTCACCCCGATACTCGCCCCGACGCTCAGTACGGCTTTGGGGCCGCACGCCATTTTGTCCGCAATGCTGGCACCGGCCTTTTTTCTGACGGCCACTGCAGCGCTGCTGGCTTCAGCCAATACAAGACTGGCGCGCGTGGTGGATCGTCTGCGTGTATTGATCGTGGCATGGGCACAAGATGTTCCGGATGCCAAAGAGCGCGAGGATCAAATCCAACGCCACCGCCAACGGGCGCATCTGGTGCTGCGTGCGTGCCGCCTGCTGTATGGGGCGCTGGCCAGTTTTGTTGGTACCAGTCTGGCCTTGGCGGCAGATGCGCTGCTGGATTCGCGCTTGGGTGCACTGCCCACGGCCATGGCTGTTCTTGGCGTACTGTTTCTATTAGCTGCAAGTTTTGCGATGTGGCGCGAAGTCAGTATGGCCGTGAAGAGTTTTGATCTGGAACTGGATCACAGCCTGGCGCAGCGCGGAAAACCAAGGCCCTAGGCCTGACTAGGCAAAGGGGCCATCAATTGCCTCTGCCCGAAACGGCCACCAGCCGCGCCCGGTCTGCGCGTAGCGGTCGGCGGCACGTTCAAAGCGATTGCGCGCCGATACCCCGCCGCACAGCACATACAGCGGCAAAAACAATGCGCCCAAAGCCATGTATTGCAGGACGTGGGCGTGTTCGTGATCGCCCAGCACAATCGGGGCTTCACGGCATAACCCCGCATCGTGTGCATAGGTATTACATGTGCGATCCAGCGTTGTGCCGGTATCCAAAATCACATTGCCGAGGGTTATCGCCCCACCGGGGCCCCACGGAAATTCTTGGAACACCAGACAATGCCGCTGCGGCTGCCAACGCGCTGTGGCACCCGCTGCAAGTGCCGCACTACCCATGACCAAACCCAACACACTCACCGGCGCAGCCCAGACCACGCCAATGGTAATCGCCACGTTACGCAGCCAACCCGGCCAGTTGCGCATCGTCAGCGTGCGCGCTTGGCCAGCCAGTCGTGGATGGTTTGCGGTACTTCCTTCTGTGCACGGCTGGAGACGTAGATGCCGATGTGCCCCCCCTTGAATGACAGCTCGGTGTAGTCATCGCTGCCGATCAGCGCTTTCATTGCGCGAGAAGCATCCGGCGGCACCAAATGATCCTGTTCGGCATAGATGTTGAGCACCGGCATTTCCACCAGGCCCAGATGCACTTCGCGGTTGCCCACTTTTGCACCGCCTTTGACGAAGCGGTTTTCCTGGAAGAACTGCTTGCTGAATTCGCGAAAGGCTTCACCGGCTTGGTCGGGTGAATCGAAGATCCACTTTTCCATGCGCAGGAAATCTTCCATCGCCTGCTTGTCGTCCAGGATGTCCACCATGCCCACGTATTTCTGTGCGAACAGCCGCCACGGTTTGAGCATCAAATAGGTGACGTTCATCATGTCGGCCGGCACATTGCCCAGCGTGTCCACCAGCAGATCCACATCGATCTCGCGGTTCCAGTTCGACAGCATGTTGTCGGGGGTGTGGAAGTCCACCGGCGTCACCATCGTGATCAGGTTCTTGACCTTGTCCGGGTGCAGCGATGCGTAGCACAGCGAGAACGCGCCGCCTTGGCAAATGCCCAGCAGGTTGACCGCGTCCAGCGCATAAGCACCGCGCAAATAATCCATCGCACCGCCGATAAAGCGCTCGATGTAATCCTCCAAGGTGAGGAAGCGATCGGAGCGATCCGGGTAGCCCCAGTCGATGATGTACACATCTTCACCACGCGCCAACAGGCCTTTGATCAAGGATCGGTCGGACTGCAAATCGACCATATACGGGCGATTGACCAAGGCATAGGCGATCAGGATCGGCACCCGCGCAGTGGGGGGCTGTTCGCCTTTGAAGCGGTACAGCACCACTTTGCCATCGCGCCAGACTTCCTCGCGCGGGGTGACCCCGAAGCTGACGTCATCCATCGCACGCAGCGTGCTGATACCGGCCACCAGCTTGGCTTGCAGCTTGCCGGCGTCGTCCGCCAATGATTGCGCGGTGATATTGAGTGGGCCAAAGAACTGCGTCATGTCAGCGCTTCCTTGCAACGGGCTTGGTGGGCTTCACAGGTGTTTTGCGCTTGCTTGCTTTGCTTGCTGCAGCGGCTTTGACTGGCGCACGCGCAGCGACGGATTTGTTTGCGGCAGGTTCGGGAGCAGCTTTATTTGCCACTGGCTTCTTCTTGACCGCAGCGCTCTTGGTTGCTGCCGGTTTCGCCGGTGCAGGTGTTGCATTGGCTTGCGCTGGTGTTGAAGTAGGCGGCGCAGCATCGCGCTGCATCCGCCGCAGTTGGCGTTCCAGTTCGGCAATTTTGCGATGGGCGCTGTCCAGCTCGGTGCGGCCCGGCAAGCCCAGCGCGGTGGCCGCTTGCTCAGCCTGTGCCTGCACCGCGCCACGCAGTTGCATTTGCGCATTGGTCAATTCCGCGAAGACGCGCCGATAGTCCTGCGATAGCGCAGCCTTGGCCCATGCGTCTTCGGCGGCATCTACCCATAGATCAAACAGGGCACGCACGCTGCCAATTTGGCGACCGGGCTCTTCACGTTCGGCAAGCTTGCTTTCAAAGCAGGCATAGGCATCCTGCGAAATCCGGGTCAGCAGTTTGTTGTATGCCTCCAATGCCATTTGCCAGCGCAGATGTGCTTTGCCCAAGGCTTGCGCGTGTTCCTGATGTTCACGGGTGAAACCGAATGCGGGCAAGCCCAGCAAACTGGCCGCTTCACCACGCAGGCCCTGCAACCACGGCTGCGCCATCGCACTCCATTGCGCGATGCCTTCCAAGCCTGGCCCGCGCATGCCGTGCAGCAAATCCTGGAACGGGTTGTCACCCAGCATTTGCCGCCAAGCCTGCACGATATCGCGTGCACTGTGCTCACGCCCGGCAAACTGCGCCGCCAGTTGCTGCAGCTGCGCCAGCCAGTCCCCACTTTGCTGGCGGACATGCCCCAGCACCGAATCGAAACCGCCCTGCCCGCCGCCGGCGGCCTGCGTCCATGCGTTGAGTGCTTCGCGAAACGCTTGCGTGCCTGGCACTTGCTCGGTCTGCGGCACGGCGTCTTGCAACGCATCGCTCCACAAGCCCCAGTATTGGCGCGCCAGTGCCGCAAAATCATTGGGTGCGTTTGTCATGTGTCCTCCACGGTTGCGTGAATGCTAGCAACGCCAAGGTTGCACCGCTATCACACGGGGATGTCAAAGTTTCGGAATATGCAGGGTTTTGCTGATCATCAGTGACCCAGACAAGGCATACAGCAATACCAGCGGATGCAATTGCCACGGTCCCAGCTGCACCACACCAAGCAGGATGGCGTGACCCAATGCGCCGGCCCAAGCCGACCACGCCAGTACCGCCACCAGGAGCACGCTGGTGGGAATGGGCGTGCCTTCGAAATATTTCACCTTGCCCTCGGCGCCCGACAATTGCTCGGCGGTGACGTTGTAGCGTGCCAGCCGGCTGACCCCGCAGCCTACGAAATAGCTGAGGATCAACCAATCCCAGCCACCCTGCAGACCGCAGGCGTAGCCCAGTGCGGCAGGTGCCACGCCGAAGCTGATGACATCGGCCAATGAATCCAATTCGCGCCCCAAAGTGCTGGCCACTTTGCGCCAGCGTGCGATGCGCCCGTCCAATGCATCAAACACGAATGCCAACGGAATCAGCGCCATGCCCAGCAGCAAGTCGCGCACAACGCCGTCTTGCAGGTAGCGCATGGCCGCAAAGATCGCACCCGTGCCGCAGAAGGCATTGCCAAGGGTGAACCAATCGGCGAGATGGAACTCGCGCAGCATCGAAAAATGGCGTGGCTTCATCGCACCAGCTTGCCAAATTCGATGCCGTGCAGGCAAATACTTTCAATCAGTGCGGCATCGCCAAATTACCTTCGGCCAGCGGCTTGCCCATGCGCGGCACGGTGTGGATCACCGCATCGATCGGCAACGCGGCCTTGCCATCTAGGTAAGCATCCACCCGATCCAGGGCGCTGTACACATACGGCAGCAATGGCAGATAGGCGGCGGCCATCGGCGGCAGGGCGAGGAAGGCATCGAAGTGCTGCGCATTGTCCACTTGCCAATAGCGCACGTCATTGCGGCCTGCGGCCTTGGCCATCGCCACATAAGGTGCGCTTGAAAACGCTTGCGGCACCAGACCATCACTGCGGCCATGAATCACCACTACTGGCAGGCCTGCGCGGGGCAGTGTCGCACGGGTGTCGGCAATGCCTTTGCGCACACGCTGCGCATCGGCACTGTCGCCGGTCCACAGATTGCGCAGGCATTGCATGCCGGTCAGGCCCATGTCGGTCATGGGCTGTGGATCGACAATGCCCACGCCCGCGCCTGGTGGAATGCCGGCGGCATCGGCCCACCACGCCGCACGCTCGGCCGGCGTGGCCGCACGCGGGCTGGTGTCGACGTTTTGCGCGGAATAGCGATAGCCGCAAGGATGCGCATCGAAAGCATAACGCCCATAGGCCGAGGCGTAGCCCACAGCCACGGCGCGCCACAAATCGAAGGCAACCGAAATACTGCCCGCGCGCAGCGACGCATCGGTCCAGCCGGCGGCATGCAATTTCGCCAGTGCATCTTTCTGCTGCGCATCCAACGTATCGCCGGCCAACACACCACGCATCTTCAATGCCGCGCATTTGGCGTCCAGTCCTGGCATTGCCGGAATGCCCAATTGCGGCAACGCGCAGGGCATCAATAGCGCAGCTTCAGTGCTGTAGTCATACAGACTGCGTGCGTCTGGCCCTTGTGCGTAAATATTGGGCTCGCCGGCAACCACCGCATCCAGCCACGGTTCGCTATCCTCGGCGGCACGCAGTACCGCGCCACCGCCGTTGGAGATGCCCACCGCAATCACGCGGGTGTTCTCGAAGGTAAATGGCGCTTGCTGCGGCAATTGCGCATTCAAGGTGGCCAGCGCAAATTGCGCAGCTTGCTTCACATGCCGGCCCCAATCGGCTTCCGGGTTGTCTTGCGAATGCGCATGTTTGTACGCCACACCGGAGCCACTAGCGGACGCAGGCTTGAATGCCAATGCGGTATTGCCATTGGCTGCCGCCACGCGGCCATCCAACGCGACTCCCTGCCCGGCATCCAGATCAAAATAATCGGTGCCATTGCCCTTGTCGGTATAGGCCACCGCGCAGCCACGCGGCAGGCCCCACGCGCCGGCCACCGCGATCGCCCCGTAAATGCCGCGCGAGCCGGACGATGCCGCCACCACCACACAGCGTTTGCGTGGGTCGAACCCATCCGGCAATTGCAGCAGCACCCGATGCGGCTGCCTGGCACCGGCCAGCGTGGCCAAGGCACTGAATTCGCGCCCCGGGACCGTGGCCACGCTGCCATACAGCGTGGCGTAGCCACCGCCGGGAGCCAGATCGGCAATGCCGCGCCAGTTGCTCCACAGCGCACGCCGGCGCAGTTCGGCGGCGGTGGGGTGTTCGGCATCGCCAAAGGCGGGCGGAATGATCGACTGCAAACCCGCCAAGCCCAAGCCTGCGGTCAGCAAATCATCGGCATCACGGTGTGTGGAGATGAGTGGCTGGCTGAACATAGAGGCACCCTTGTGGGAAGCAGGCAGGCTGGCGCAGCCTGCCAACAGGGCAAGCGCACTGGCGAAGGCGCAATGACGGAAGATATTCATGCCCTGACTCTAGCTGTAGCGGCAATGACGCGCATCGTACTTTGGTACCAACCCGGCGCAGCGTCTTCCTGTTAGCGTATGGAAATGGGTTTGCATGGGAATTTCGATGAACGATACATTCTTGAACGGGCGCACTGCACTGGTGACCGGCAGCACCTCGGGAATTGGCTTGGCGATTGCCAAAGCCCTGGCTGCCGCCGGTGCACAGGTGGCGATCAATGGCTTGGGCAGCGCCGAACAAATTGAACACGCCATTGTCGGCGTGAATGCTGCCGGCAGCGGGGGTGCCCGTCACTTCGGTGCAGACTTGCGCGATGCCAATGCCATCGAAGCCATGATGGCCGAGCTGGCCAACTGGAGCCGTGGCGGCGTCGATCTTCTGGTCAACAATGCCGGCATCCAGCATGCAGTGCCCTTGCACGAAATGCCGGTGGCGAAGTGGAACGACATCATCGCGATCAACCTGTCTTCGGCCTTCCACACCATGCGTCTTGCGATGCCGGCGATGGCGCAGCGCGGGTTTGGCCGGGTTATCAATATTGCGTCGGTGCATGGTCTGGTGGCCTCGAAAGACAAGGCGCCGTATGTCGCCAGCAAATTCGGCATCGTCGGGATGAGCAAGGTCGCAGCGCTGGAGTATGCCGCACAGGGCAGCCGCGATTCGGGTGGCCTCACCGTCAACTGCATTTGCCCGGGCTGGGTGGAAACGCCATTGATCGAACCGCAGATTGAGGCCCGCATGCACGGTGGCAGCCGCGACGATGGCGTGCGTGCACTGCTGGCGGAAAAACAGCCCAGCCTGCGCATGAGCTTGCCCGAGGAAATCGCTAGCTTGGCGGTGTTCCTGTGCCGCCGCGAAGCGCACAACATCACCGGCACGGCAATGCCGGTGGATGGGGGCTGGACGGCGCAATAAGCCATGCCTTGCCTGCTGATTGCCGACGACCACCCGCTGTTTCGCGCCGCGCTCAAACAAGCGGCACGCGATGCACTGGGCGAAGTGGAGCTGTTCGAAGCCGGTCATTTGGATGCGGCACTTACACTGCTGGACGCACAGCCACAGGTGGATCTGGTGCTGCTGGATCTGCATATGCCGGGCAATCACGGGCTGGCTGGCCTGGCCGCCATTCGTGCGCAATATCCCGGCGTGGCGGTGGTGGTGGTGTCAGCCAACGACGATCCGCGCGTGGTGCGGCGCGCATTGGATCATGGCGCCGCCGGCTATCTGCCCAAGAGTGCGGGGCTGGAAGACTTGCGCGATGCCATTCGCAGCGTACTGGCCTGCGATACGTGGCTGCCCCCCGCCCTACGCGCCAGCGTGGCACGCGCAGCCTCTTCGCAGCACGATGCCGACCTTGCAGCGCGCTTGGCCAGTCTGTCGCCACAACAATTCCGTGTACTGGCATTGGTGGCGCAGGGCTTGCTCAACAAGCAAATCGCGGATCGTCTGGATGTGCAGGAACGCACCGTGAAAGCGCACCTGACCGCCATCTTCGAACGCCTAGGCGTGCGTAACCGTACCCAAGCCAGCGTGGTGTTGCGTGAGCTGGAATTGAGTGACCCGGCGCGGTTGATCGAAGGCGACGTTGCGCTTTCGCGCTGATGCACTGCGTACGAAAGTGCTGGTGATTTTTTGGCCACACATCTTGACAGGCTCGCTGCACAAAGCGCTCCGGTAGTTATCCACATGATTGTTGAAGCGTCATCCACAAGCGCTGTGGAAAACCACGATATGCCGCCGTGATGCAGGAAAAATATTTTTGAAATGTTGTGGCCATATTTTCACCACACCACTTGACAACCCTGCCACACAAGTCGCGCAGCGTGTTATCCACACGTTTATAGGGCAGTGATCCACAGCTGATGTGGACAAGCGAAACGATGCAATTCCACAAGCAAAACCATCTTGAACAAAATTTCACCAATAGCCTGTAGGCCGCGCCACGCAATGCGCTTGGATGTTTATCCACACCCTTGTGCGGATGCTCATCCACAGTCTGTGTGGACAACCGCTCAGGGTGAATTGCGTGCAGCCAACATGCGATCAAGGATTGACTTCAGCGCCAATGGTCTGAGCGGTTTCATCAGCAAAGGCAAGCCTGCTTCTTGCGCGGCGGTACGCACTGCGCCGGTACGATCTGCGCTGAGAATCAGGCATGGAATGGACGCGTGCAATTCACGTAATCGGTGATGCAACGACACCCCATCATCACCGTCATCCAGGTGGTAGTCGAAAATCCACAACGCGCATGGCTGCTGTGCCAGCGCACGCATTGCCGCTGCGCCGTTGCTTGCAGCAATCACTTCGCACCCCCAGCTTTGCAATACGCCGGCCAATGCATCCAATGCCGTAGCTTCATTGTCCACAATCAGCACGCGCAAGCCGGAAACCCCGCGCATGGGTGTGGTTCCAGGTTGTGCCGCTGCCGCTCGCGGCACGCTAAGGGCAAAACAACTGCCGCGCTGGACAATACTGACAAGCGACAACTCCGCACCCAGTAATCCCGCGATGCGTTTTGCAATCGCCAACCCCAAGCCAAGCCCCAGCCCGGGTGCTTGATCGCCACGCCGAAACTCCTCGAAAATCATTTCGCGCTGATCGGGCGCAATGCCGGGGCCGCTATCGTGAACTTCAATCCGCAGCCCAAGCCCGCGCCGCCTAACCCCTAGCAACACGCGACCACTGCTGGTGTAACGCAGCGCATTGGCAAGGAAGTTTTGCAATACGCGGTGCAACAGTTGCGGGTCGCTGTGCACCCACGCACGCGTGGCGACATAGTGCAGTTGCAGGCCGCGTTCTGCAGCCAATACCCGAAATTGGGCCACCAATGGATCCAACACTTCGCTCAATGGAAATATCCGCAACTCCGGAACCAAACCACCGGCTTCCAGACGCGACATATCCAGCAATGTGCCAAGCAAGTCGGTGGTGGTGTCTAATGCACTACCGATATGCGCAGCCAGTTCGCGTTGCTCACCCACGCTGCGTTGTTGCAACGTGTCTGCAAATAAATGGGCCGCGTGCAACGGCTGCAACAGATCATGCCCAATCGCGGCCAAGAAGCGACTTTTGGCATCGTTGGCGTGCTCGGCTTCGCGTTTTGCGGTTTCCAGCAACGCGGTTCGCTCGATGACGCGCTGCTCCAGCGTTTCATTGCTGCGCTTGAGTTCGCTTTCCGTCTGTCGGAATGCGGTGACATCGGTGAAGGTGGCCACAAAACCGCCGCCGGGCATCGGGTTGCCGCGAATTTCAATGATGCTGCCATCGGGGAACACGCGCTCGGACAGGTGCGAAGTGCCGGCGCGCATATGCTCAAGGCGGCGCTGCAAGGCATCGTTGGCGCGCTCGAGGCCCGCCACTTCCCGCAACGCCCAGTTGGATGCCTCGGCGATTGGCATGCCTACCCGCAACATGCCGGATGGAAAGCCGAACAGTTCTGCGTAGCGGCGGTTCCACGCCACCAAATGCAACTGTGCATCCACGACGCTGATGCCTTGGCTCATGTTTTCCAGCGCGGCCTCCAGCACGCGCTGGTTGAAGCGCAAATCTTCGCTGGCTTCACTGACGATACTGGCCACGGTGTCGAGGTCTGCACCGGAGGCATCGCGGCGTGCCGCATCCAGCAACAAGCGCGCCGAGGCACTGCCCAGCACCGCTGCCAACTCATGCTCCAGACGTGATTCCTGCACTGCCGGTACCGGGCCGCTGGCCGGTGCACCTTGCAAGAGTTCCTCAACCCGTGCAGCAGGCAGAAAGCGACGCCCGGCATTGCGCAGGGTACGCACATCACTGCCGCGTGCATTTTGTTGACGGGTCGCGCCGTGCAGGTTGGCGGCTACCAAGGTGATGCCCGTGCCGACAAACAAACTGACGCCCACCGCGCGTGCCAGCCGGCTCCACCCGGTCAAGCCGAACATCGCCTCGGGTGCCAGCCATGCCTGCCCGAACGGCCCGGCATGCAGCCAATCCGGATGGGCACCCGCACTGGCCGTCAACAGCGGCACCAACATCACCCAGCACCACGCGGCAAACCCGGCCAGCACACCAAGACTGGCCGCTGGCCCCGGCGTCTGCGGCCGCCACAGTGCAAACGCCAGCGCTGGCATCAAGGTAGCCAAGGCCGAAAACGACACCGCGCCCACATCGGCCAATACCGCATTGCCGCTGACCAACCGGCTATACGCCCAACCCGATAACATGATGGCAACAATGCCGAATCGTCGCAGCAGCAACAGGTCGCCACTGTGGTCACTGGCCTTGCCGCGTGCCCACGCACCACGCAGCAGGCCGGGTGCAAACCAATGGTTGCCGATCATCAGGCTCAGCGTGAGCGTGCTGACAATCACCATGCCGGTCGCCGCACTCAAGCCCCCCAGAAACACCAGCAAGGCCATGCCGGCGTGCCCCTGCACCATCGGTAGCGCCAAAGCGTACATATCGGTGGGAACGTGCTCCCCCAGCAGGGCCGCGCCGGCACGCGCCAGCGGCAAAGTGGGCAGCGCGATCAACAACAGATACAGCGGAAACTGCCAACGCGCGGTGCGTACGTCCCGTTCGTCGCGGCATTCCACTACGCCCACATGGAATTGGTGCGGCATCAGGAACATCGCCAGTGCCCCCAGAATCACCAAAGGCATGAAGCCACCTGCGGACGATGATGGCGGCAAACGTGGCGCACTGGGCAATGTGTGCAGGCCCAGCCACACAAACCCGCCCAGCGCCAGCATGACCAATAGTTTGAACAACGATTCGAATGCCAGTGCCAGCACCAACCCGCGGTTGTGCTCGGCCGCACTCACCCGGCGGGTGCCAAACATCATGGCGAACAAAGCCATTGCCAGCGCCACGTACAACGCACCATCCCGCCACAGCGGCGGTGCGCCATCATCGGCCGCACCGGTGCCCGCCGTCAGCGTGGTGAAGCTCATGGTGATCGCCTGCAGTTGCAGCGCGATGTAAGGGATCAACCCCAGCACTGTCACCAAGGTGACGATCGCGGCAAGCCATGCGTCTTTGCCTAAGCGCGTGGCGATGAGATCGGCCAGCGATGTCGCATTGGTTTGCCGCGCCAGCCGTACCAGCCGTATCAAAAAGACAACCGCCAGCGCGTAGCACAGGATGGCGCCAATGAAAGTGGGCGGCAGTGGCCAGCCATAACGGGCCGCTTGGGTGACGGTGCCGTAGAACGTCCACGAGGTGCAATGCACCGCCAACGACAAGCCGTACACATGCCGCCAGTGCTTCGCAAACGCATCTGGATGGCGCTCGGCGTACAGACCGGTGCCAAACAGCAGGCCCAGCCACAGCAATGCAGCAGCAACGACAGCGGCGATACTCAGCATCGCCGCGCCTTCAGCCATGGGGGTGGGGTTCGATCATCGGGCCACATTGCTGGCGAGCATAACGCGACGGCGAGCCGAAGCCCGCCGCCGCGCCGTCACCGCCCCAGGGGTTGGGTCAGAAGTTGTAGCGCGCAGTCAGGCTGAACTGGCGAGGCGCACCGTAGAAACCCGTCATCACACCAAGTGCCGACACCAGGTTGTACCCGGTTGTGCGGTATTCCTTGTTGGTCAGGTTGGTGCCGGCCAGTGACAGAGACCATGCATCATTGATCCGCCAAGTCACGTTTGCATTGACCAGACCATAGCCATCCTGGGTAATCGGGCTGGCAAGCGCCCCGGTCACTGGGTCCTTCACGATTTCGGTGGTGGCCACTACCTTGGACTGATAGCTATAGCCAGCACGCGCGGACAGATGCCCACCATTGGCTAGATCGGTACGCCATTCAAGGTTGATCGCACCCGAGAAATCCGGGGCGTTGGTCATTGCTTGTTGCTTGGCAATATTCACCCCTTTGAACATGTACTCATCAAACTTGGCATCCATCCAGGCCAGATTTCCGGTAATCGCCCAGTGCTGGGTCGGCAGCCATTGGTATTCGACTTCCAGGCCATTGATGGTCGCGGCACCGGCATTGGTGAAATCGCCGAAGAACGCATCATCCTTGCCGTCGTTATTGCTGTCGTAAGCAGTGAAGATCGACAGCTGGATATCCTTGTATTTGTTGTGGAACGCGGCCAAGTTCAAGAACAGACGTTGGTCCAGCAGCCCCATCTTGCTGCCAATCTCGTAACTGTCGACCTGCTCGTCCTTGAACGGTTCAGCCGACCGTGGCACCGCAGTAGCTTGGGCGCGGATGTTGTACCCCCCCGACTTGAAGCCACGCGAGGCATTACCGTAGACCATGATGTCGGGGGTGATCTGGTAGTCCAGCGAGACCTTTGGCGACATGTTCTTGAAGTTGATGGTCTTGTTGAAATTCGCCGAGACTGCTGTTTGCTTGCTGAAAGTTCCGTCGCTATAGCTACGATTAAGAACGACAGCGTGCTTGTCTTCGTCGGTGTAGCGCGCACCAACATCGATTGAGAATTTGTCAGTGACATCAAAGGTCCAGTCGGCATACACGGCGATGCTGTCCGTCATCACCTTGCCTTGGGTGTCACCAAATAGCAGGCCATAGAAATTGTTCAGCACCTGGCCACCGGCCTCGCCGCTGAAAGAATACAGGCCAACCACGCCGCGCGAGCGACCACCGCCGTCGTAGTTGACTTGAAGTTCTTGACTCACCTGCTGGTCGTTGTAGAAGGCTTTGACGTCCGCGATCGGGAATGGCAGCGTATCGAAATCGATGTTGGTCTCGGTATCAGACTCGCGTTTTGCCAACACGTATTTGAGTGTCCAGTTGTCGTCTGCCCGATAGTTCACGGTCATCGATGCACCATCCACCTTGGTGTAATTCGTGTTGGGCATCCCGTTACGTACGTCGTAACGGCTGTCCAGCGGCAACCAAGTAGACAGCCCCGGGAACAGGAAATTGGCCGTTGCATTGGTGTTGGGTGCTAGCAGCTTGGCACCGCGCACGCCGGAATCGTCCTTCATCCAGTCCATTGCAAACTGGATGTCGAAACTGTCGGTGACATATGCACCCAGTTGAGCACGCACGACCTTGATGTCTTTGTCGCTCACCTGATCGCCAGTGCGAATGTTTTCACCAAAGCCGTCACGGCTCAGGCTCGCAGCAGTAATGCGAGCGCGCAAAGTATCGCTACCCAAGCCGCCGCCCAACCCCAGCTTGAAATCGCGCTGACCATAGTTGCCAAGGGTGACCGCACCGAAGCCGTTGAACTCTGGCGACAGTGCGCGTGTTACGTACTTGATTGCGCCACCGATGGTGTTCTTGCCGTACAGGGTGCCCTGCGGGCCGCGCAGCACTTCCACGCGCTCAACATCCAGTACATCCAGTAAGGCACCCTGCGGGCGGGCCAGATAGACATCGTCCAAGTACAGGCCCACACCAGGATCAACGCCCCACAGAGGATCAGACTGGCCAACGCCCCGGATGTAGGCAGTGATGGTGGTATTTGATCCACGCGCGGCGTAGATGGTCATATTCGGCACCTGCGCACCCAGATCCCCCAGATCCTGGATATTGAGCTTGTCTAACGAATCGGCAGTGAACGCGGTGACCGCGACTGGCACGTCCTGCAGGGTTTCTTCGCGTTTGCGGGCAGTGACCTTCACGCTTTCAAGGGTTGTCGCCTTTTGTGCCGCGGGAGTGGCCGCCTGCTCGCCGTCCTTGCCCTTGGCAGCATCCTGCGCCAAAGCAGGAGCTCCAATCAGGAACGACATCGCCAGTGCACCGTGAACAGCCAGACTCAATTGCTTACGCTTCATCGCCAATTCCTCCCGGGATATGCAGAACCAGCGGACGGATGCCGCCATTGCTGTGCACGGTAATCACTTGCCGGGCGGGTGGGCATTGGACGTTAGGACAATGTTGCATCGCCCGATTGGCAACGACACTCGCAGCCCAACGTCCGTTGCCCGGAGTGGCGCATGTCGTTTTTGATCGTATTGGCCGCACTGTGCTTCCTGATGGTGGTGGCCTACCGCGGCTACAGCGTGATCCTGTTCGCGCCGGTAGCGGCGCTGGGCGCGGTACTGCTGACCGATCCGCAACTGGTGGCACCGATGTTCACCGGCTTGTTCATGGACAAGATGGTCGGCTTTCTGAAACTGTATTTTCCGGTGTTTTTGCTGGGCGCGGTGTTCGGAAAAGTGATCGAGTTGTCGGGGTTTTCCAAGGCCATCGTGCGGGCCACCATCCGGATGGTCGGCGCGCAGCGGGCGATGCTCTCCATCGTGCTGGTCTGCGCGCTGCTGACCTACGGCGGGGTGTCGCTGTTCGTGGTGGTGTTTGCGGTGTATCCGTTCGCTGCCGAACTGTTCCGCCAGTCGAACATCCCCAAGCGGCTGATCCCCGGCACGATTGCGCTGGGCGCGTTCACCTTCACCATGGATGCGCTGCCGGGCACGCCGCAAATCCAGAACATCATTCCCACCACGTTTTTCGGCACCAACACCTGGGCCGCGCCCACGCTGGGCAGTTTGGGCGGGGTGTTTATCCTGATCGTGGGCATGAGCTATCTGGAATGGCGCCGCCGCGCCGCACTGCAAGCCGGCGAGGGCTATGGCGATGCCGCCAGCCTGCGCAACGAGCCGGCGGCCTTTGCCGGTGGCAAACTCGCGCATCCACTCATCGCCATCTTGCCGCTGCTGCTGGTCGGTGTGGTCAATAAGCTGCTGACCTTGTGGATCCCCCAACATTACGGCGATAGCACCAGCTTCGTGCCGGCGGTGATTGGCAACCCTGCACCGGTGGTGCAGGAAATTTCGAAAGTCGCGGCGATCTGGGCGGTAGAAGGCGCGCTGCTGGCCGGTATCGCCTGTGTGCTGCTGTTTGCATGGAAGCCGGTCAAAGCAAGTTTTGCCGAAGGCAGCAAATCCGCCATCTCCGGTGCACTGCTGGCCGGCATGAATACCGCATCCGAATACGGCTTTGGTGCCGTCATCGCCGCCCTGCCCGGCTTTTTGGTGGTGGCGCACGCGCTGGGTTCGATCCCCAATCCGCTGGTGAACGAAGCGGTGACCGTCACCGCCCTGGCCGGCATCACCGGCAGCGCATCGGGTGGCATGAGCATTGCGCTGGCGGCGATGGCGGACACCTTCATCGCCAATGCGCATGCCGCAGGCATCCCGATGGAGGTACTGCATCGGGTGGCCGCAATGGCCTCCGGCGGCATGGATACCCTGCCGCACAACGGTGCAGTCATCACCCTGCTCGCGGTCACCGGGCTGAACCATCGCCAATCCTACAAAGATATTTTTGCCGTTACCTGCATCAAGACGCTGGCGGTGTTTGTGGTCATTGCGGCCTATTACATGTTCGGGCTGGTGTGACGGGCTTGTCAGACAGGTGGATTGCCACGCACCATGCGTGGCATGAATGACATCGAAAACCCGCACACACTGTCACGCCGCACCACTCCGACGTGGGAAGTTGAATTACTGATTTCCGGTATTGCGGTGTTTGCCATGCTGCAATTGCCAGGCTGGCTGGATGACCGGTTTTTCGCGCTGCGCCCGCGGTTTGATTCCGACTGGCGAACGGTGCTGCAGCTGGTGTACATCTACGCCAGAAGTGCGGCGCTGATCCTGGCCTTGACCTTCGTCCTGCATCTGCTGCTGCGTGCGCGCTGGATTGCCTTGGTGGGCATGCATTCGGTGTATCCCGATGGCATTCGCTGGGACAAACTACGCATTGGCCCGATTGCACGCGCGATGGAGCAAGCGCGTGAAATATCATTCCCTGACATCATCGAAAACGCCGATAACCGCGCCACCATCTTGTTTGCAGTCGGAGTCACTCAAGCGATGTTTGTGGTGGTGATCTCAATCGCCGCGATCAGCATACTTGGGTTGTCCATGATAATTGCCGCACTGAGCGGCGGCCGACTAGATCCAAGCAGTATTCTGGTCGTGCTCATGGGGCTCTGGGTGGTGCCGTCGGCAGTAGCGGCAATGATTGACCATAAGTACGGTAGTGCATTAACGCCAAATAGCCGTTGGTACCGGCTATTGCAGCGCATGTTCGGAGTCTATGCGAGGCTTGGTTTTCGCCGCAGCAACAACCCGGTGATGGCGTTGCTGAGCAGCCACAGCAGCGACCGCAAAGTACTCACTGCCACTATGCTGCTGATGTTCCTTGCACTAGGGGTGACAATATTCAGTGGGACACTGCAGCGTGAGCCATCCTTGCTTGGCAATTACGCACTGTTTCCTGCCGGACGCGATGTGCGGGCCCTCGATAGTGCCCACTACGATGACCAGCGCAACCCTGCGCGGGATGATGCCGTGCCCTATGTGCAGTCCGCGATCATCAAGGATGCCTACGCACAGTTGGTGGTGCCGTTCCAACCCAATCGCGATACTTCCGCGATGCAGCGGCGTTGCCCGCAGACCCGGGCACAGTCCGCACAAACACGGCTGACCTGCTTGTCCGCACTGCACACGGTTACGCTGGACGGCAAGCCACTGCCTGAACTGCGCTATGAAATTTCCAGCGACCCACGCACCGACCGCCCCGCCCTGCTGGCGATGATCGATGTGCGCACACTCGCTAACGGGCGGCATGAATTACATGTAACGCGCCCTCCGCGCAGCGGAAGCTCCGCGAAGGACATCTCACAAGATCCCGGTTTCGATGTGATTGCATTCTGGCGCTGACCTGACCGCCAGCAACTTCTAAACTAACGCGGTGAACACCCCGCAGCGCAAGATCATCCACGTGGACATGGACGCGTTTTACGCGTCGGTGGAGCAGCGTGATAACCCGTCCTTGCGCGGGCAACCGGTCGTAGTGGCGTGGAAAGGATCGCGTTCTGTGGTGTGTGCGGCCAGCTACGAGGCACGCACGTTTGGCGTACGCTCGGCAATGCCGGCGCTGCGTGCGGAAAAACTCTGCCCGCAGGCGGTGTTCGTGCCACCGGACTTTTCCCGCTACAAAGCGGTCTCCCGGCAGGTGCGCAGCATCTTTGAACGCTATACCCACTTGATCGAACCACTGTCGCTGGATGAAGCCTATCTGGACGTCACCACGCCCCTGCGTGACCTGGGGAGTGCTACTGCCATCGCGCAAGAAATACGCAGCGCAATTTTCGAACAAACCCAGCTCACCGCGTCGGCCGGCATCGCGCCCAATAAATTCCTGGCCAAGATCGCCAGCGACTGGAACAAACCCAATGGGCAATTCGTGGTCAAACCCACAATGGTGGACGCTTTTTTGGCACCGCTGGCGGTGGGCAAGCTGCCGGGTGTGGGCAAGGTGATGGAAGCCAAACTGGCCGAGCTGGGCATCCACACCTGCAATGATCTGCGCAGCTTCGGTGCGGAGCCGCTGCAACTGCGCTTCGGGCGCTGGGGCCGACGGCTGCATGAGTTGGCCTTCGGGATCGACCAGCGCGAGGTGCAAAGCGAGCGCGCCACCTTGCAGATTTCCAGCGAAGACACCTTCCCGGTGGATCTGCCGCTGGACGCGCTGGAGCCGCATATTCGTCGCTTGGCGGCCGCTACATGGCAGGGCTATGGCAAGGAATGGCAGCGCCACCCCGGTCGCATCGCCCGCACCGTGGTGCTGAAACTGAAAACGGCCGACTTCCGCAGCCTGACGCGCAGCTTGACCGGGGCGGAACCGCCCACCTCGGAACAGGCCCTGGCCGATATCGCCTGTGCCCTGCGCGCGCGCGTGGATCTGCCCGTGCAGACACGCTACCGGTTAGTGGGCGTGGGGCTGTCCGGCTTTGCCGAGGCCGACGGCAGCCCGGCGCAAGAGGACCTGTTTTTGTCCGCCACGCCGGCATGACCACGCAGGTGTGAACACCGCCGCAAGAATGGAACAATCACTCCAGATTGCAAGCGCTAGGCTGTCGCAATGACCACGCCTGCAGCCAGTCCTGCCACGACTCCCCTAGTGCCCTCAACCGCACCCCTGGGTGATGATTTGCGCGGGCTGTTGCGTCTGTTGCTGCAGGCCATCACCGCCACCAGCGGGCTGGCCGAGCACGTCCATGCCAATGTCCTGGGCGTGCCGTCGCGGCTGCTGGGCGCACCCACCCGTGCGCGCACACGCGGCATTGCGGGCCTTGCTTACGCGTCAGTGCGTACCACCTCGCAGTGGCTGGGTGGCGGGCTGGACGCGGCCTTGGCCAAACTGCCGTTGGCTGCGCAAACCGGCACCCGATCAGCGCGGCGTGAGGCCCTGCTGGCCGCACTCAATGGCGTGTTGGGTGACCACCTGCAGGCCAGCAGCAATTCCCTGGCGTTGTCCGCTTGCCTGCGCAGCAATGGACAAGCCTTGCCGCTGGATGACGCGGCATGGCCCGCCTGCCTGCCCTTCGCAACCCCCAAACTGCTGGTGCAGGTGCACGGGCTGTGCATGAACGACCTGCAATGGCGTCAGCAAGGCCACGATCACGGTGCGCAACTGGCCGCCGAGCATGGCTATACGCCGGTCCATCTGCACTACAACAGCGGCCTGTCGATCGCCAGCAACGGCCAAGCATTCGCGCAGTTGTTGCAACAATTGCTGGCGCGCTGGCCGGTGCCGGTGGAGCGCTTTGCCATCCTCGGTCACAGCATGGGCGGCTTGGTGGCACGTGCGGCGATTCTGCACGCCAGTCGTAACGCGCAAGCATGGTTGCAACAGCTCGATCAAGTCGTGTTTCTGGGTACCCCGCATCACGGCGCGCCGCTGGAACGGGCCGGCCATCTGCTGCAACACACCTTGGGCCTGACGCCGTGGACAGCCCCCTTCACGGGCATCGGACGGTTGCGCAGCATCGGCATCCAGGACCTGCGGCACGGCAGCATCGGCGCACCGAATGCAGACTACCCGCCGTTGCCGGCAGGCCTGCGCGCCTACGCCGTTGCAGCCTCCACCCAAGCCATTGCAGCGGGCCGCGGCGGCCGCTATCCGCGTGGTGACGGCTTGGTGCCCATTGCCAGCGCCCTGGGCGAACACCGCGACCCCCGCCGCAATCTGCGCATCCCCAAAGCGCGCCAATATCTGGTGGCCGGCACTGGCCATATCGGGCTGCTCAGCAGCATCGAGGTGTACCAACAGTTGCGGCGTTGGTTGGCGTAATTGGCATGCACCACAGCGTGGTGCAAATACCCTACGCTTGCGTGATGCACACGCCCATCGACCACACAGCACTCACCCGCCCCCAGCTCAAAACCCTCGCCCTGGCCTCATTGGGCGGCGCGTTGGAGTTTTACGATTTCGTGGTGTTTGTATTTTTCGCCACCACCATGGGGGCGTTGTTCTTTCCGGCGGACATGCCCGGCTGGCTGAAACAAGTGCAGACCTTCGGCATTTTCGCTGCCGGTTATCTGGCGCGGCCGCTGGGTGGCATTGTGATGGCGCATTTTGGCGATCTGTCCGGGCGCAAGCGGATGTTCATGCTCAGCATCTTGCTGATGGCCATCCCTACCTTGTTGATGGGGCTGCTGCCGACGTATGCACAGATTGGCGTGCTGGCACCGATCCTGCTGTTGCTGCTGCGCATCTTGCAGGGTGCGGCGATTGGCGGCGAAGCACCGGGGGCGTGGGTGTTTGTCAGCGAACATGTGGCACCGGGTCGGCGTAATTTTGCGTGCGGCGCGTTGTCGCTCGGGCTACTGGCTGGCATCTTGCTGGGCTCGCTGGTGGCGCTACTGGTCAACGCCAACCTGGATGACGCGCAGCTGTTGGCCTGGGGGTGGCGCATCCCCTTCGTCCTAGGCGGCGTATTCGGATTATTGGCTTTGCATCTGCGCCGGCAATTGCACGAAACCCCGGTGTTTGCGCAGTTGCAGGCGCAAAAACAATTGGCTGCAGGGTTGCCGCTCAAATCCGTGCTGCGCGATCACGGCACTGCCGTCATCATCGGCATGTTGCTGACTTGGCTACTCACCGCTGCCGTAGTGGTAACCATCTTGATGATGCCCACCTTCCTGCAAAGCATGGGGGTATCTCGCAGCGATGCGCTGACGGGGAATGCGCTGGCGGTGCTGGCTGCAATGGCCGCCAACTTGATTGCAGGTGCGCTGGCCGACCGCTTCGGTGCAGGCCGCGTGCTGGCATTGTGGAGTGTGCTGCTTGGCGCGGCATTTTTCGCCTTCTACCAAAGCGCCCAAGCCGGCGAATACTCGCACCTGTTGTATGCACTGGCCGGCAGTGCAGTGGGCCTGACCGCGATGATCCCCGCCATTGCACTGGGCGGGTTTCCGGCCAGCGTGCGGTTTTCCGGATTGTCGTTTGCTTACAACGTGGCGTATGCCATCGCCGGTGGTCTGACCCCCGTGCTGCTGAGTTTGGCAATGAAGGGCAACCCCAGCGCGCCATTGCATTACATGCTGGCCATGGCGGCGCTGGGGCTGGTGCTGGGGGTGCTGGTGCAATTGCGTCAACCGCGCACGGTCACGGCAAGTGCCCCGCTGCCACCGGCAGGCTGATAAAACTGGCCTGTTGCGGCGTGGCCCAGATGCGTTGGGTCGCTTTGCGGTAATCGTCCGGCTTGGCCAGGAAGATGTTGTTCACATACGTCTGTGGATTGCGGTCGTACAGCGGGAACAAGCTGGACTGGATCTGCACCATCAGCCGGTGCCCCGGCTTCAGCACGTGATTCACATTGGGCAAGTCGAAGCTGTACGTCAGCGGCTGATCCGATGCCAACGCCTTGGGCGCATCGAAGCCTTCGCGATAACGGCCACGGAAAATGGTGAGCGCAATCGGCAATTCATAGCCGGCCATTTTCGGGTCATCCGGGTATTGATCGGGGTACACGTCAATCAATTTCACGACCCAATCACTGTCACTGCCGGATGTACTGGCGAACAAATGCGCCACCGGCACGCCAGCCAGCTTCACTGGCGCAGTCAGCTCTGCACTGGTGTAGCTCAGCACATCGGTGCGGCCATCCACAAAGCGCTGGTCACGCACCAGCCACGTGGTCCACGTGGCGCGGTCGCCCATATCCACCGGGCGTGGCACAAACGGCACCGGCTTGGCGGGGTCGGACACATATTCGGCGTACTGCGCGCCGCTGTTGTCCTGCGTACCACGCAAGGTTTGGTCGGCATGCAGATACAGCGGCACCGAGGCCTGCGCGCAGCCCTGTGCGCAACTTTGCGGCCAGTGCTGATAGGTGTCCCAGCGGTTGCTTGCCGCATCGTAAATCCACACCGGCGGCGTCTTCGCGATGGGCGCGCCCGTCTTCAAATATTGATCGAAGAACGGCTTGAGCACGTTGCGCCGCCATTGCTGGGCGGTGTCGCCGTCAAACTTCAAATCCCCCAAGCTGCTGCCATCGTAATTGGCTTGGCTGTGCCGCCACGGGCCAATCACCAGGAAATTGCGGGTGTTGTCGGTGTCCTTGGATTCCAGCGCCGCCCACGCATGGTTGCCGCCGTACATGTCCTCCTGATCCCATAACCCTTGTTCCCACATCACCGGCACGTTGATAGCCGGCAGCCTGGCAAGCAGTTTGTCCAAGCCTTGCTGCTGCCAATAGCTGTCGTAGCTGGGGTGCTCCAGCAGCTTGTGCCACGCCGGCAACTGCTCCAGTCCGGCAGCGCGGGCGTAATCGCCTACCGAGCCTGCACGCAGGAAGTTGGTGTAGTCGTCATTGGTGGCGCGAGGCATCCCCACACCTGGCCCACGTGCTGCGGTCTGGCCGGTGAGATAACCCAAATTGATCTGCCGGTAGGCACCATTCTGGAACCAATCATCACCAATCCAGCCATCGATCATCGGGCTTTCCGGCGCGGCCACTTTCAATGCCGGGTGCGGCTCCAACAGGGCCATCACCACCGTGAAGCCTTCATACGAAGAGCCCAGCATGCCCACCCGGCCATTGCTTTGCGGAATGTTTTTGACCAACCAGTCGATGGTGTCGTAGGCATCGGTGCTGTTGTCGATCCCGGTTTTGTTGAGCGGGCCACGCGGTGGCCGCGTCATCACGTAATCGCCTTCCGAGCCGTACTTGCCGCGGATATCCTGAAACACGCGGATATAGCCATCTTCGGCAAAAGCGGTATCGCCCTGCGGCAGCGCATCCACCATGCGCGTGGCGTTGTCGATGCGTTCTGCACGTTTGGCGGCGTTGTAGGGCGTGCGGGTCAGAATGATGGGCGCATCGTGTGCACCTTTGGGAAGCAGGATGACCGTGTACAACTTGACCCCATCGCGCATCGGCACCATCACCACGCGCTTGGTGAAGTCGCGCTGCGGCTCTGGTACGACGAATGTCTTGCCGGTGATATCCGGCGTCATCGGCGCGGTTTGCGTCCATCCATTGCCGGCCATGGCCAGCGCCAAGGCCAGAGCAGATACCCGCAGTACAGCTTGCAGCTTCATTGCACCACTCCAGCCATCGCGTCAGCTTGGCAGTGTGGCACGCCGCCGCCACCGCCAACAGCCTGTCCATCTGCACTTAGTGACTGGTGCGAAGATCGCCTATGATGGGTCGATTGTGTGTGCAGTGCGGTTAGCGGGCGGCGGCCACGCGCTGTTGCAAATACGCCAGGGATTCCTCCACCTGGTCGATCAGCACCAAGCACAACTCGCCCGGCTGCAAGCTGGCCAACGCATGATCAATCGCTGCGAATTCGCCTTGGATGGTTTCAACCACTTGCGTGCGCGGTGCATCTTGCAGGCCTTCGCGCAGTAGTTGTACCACTTCGCCATCCTCACGCCCACGCTGGCAGGCATCCTGATACAGGATGACCTCATCGAAGGCCGCGCCCAGAATGCGGGTTTGTGCGCGAATGTCGTCATCGCGCCGATCCCCGGCACCACTGATCACCACCTTGCGCCGACGCGCCGGCATGTTTTCAACCGCGGCCACCAATGCCTGCATCGCATCCGGGTTATGGCCGTAATCGGCAATCAAGGTGGCGCCTTGATAATCCATCACGTTGAAGCGCCCCGGCGCGTTGCCGGTGTCGGACTGGAAGCTGGCCAAGCCCTGCCGGATTGCATTCCAACTCAGCCCCAAGCCCCACGCTGCTGCCACCGAAGCCATCACGTTTTCGACTTGAAAACCTATCGTGCCGTTGCGGGTCAGAGGCACGCCAGCCAGTGGCAAGCGGGTTTCGAACGCGCCTTCCATCGCCACGACATCCCCGTTGTGGACATACACCACGCGCCCGCCTTGGGTTTTATGGCTGGTGATCACCGGGTGTTCCGGGTCTGCGGCAAAAAAGATCACCTTGCCGGGGCACTGTGTCGCCATGACCGCCACAATCGGGTCGGCGGCATTGAGTACCGCATAACCATTCTTGGCCACATTACGTACGATCACGCGCTTGAGTACCGCCAGGTCATCCACCGTGGTGATGAAGTTCAAGCCCAGATGATCGCCGACCCCAATATTCGTCACCACCGCCACATCAGCATGGTCAAACGCCAACCCTTCGCGCAGCAAACCGCCGCGTGCGGTCTCGAATACGGCGGCATCCACGGTGGGATTCAGCAGAATATTGCGGGCGCTGCGTGGGCCGGAACAGTCACCCGAATCCACCTGCACCGCATTGACATACACGCCATCGGTATTGGTCATACCCACACTCAAACCACTGGTGCGCAGCAGGTGCGTGATTAAACGCACCGTGGTTGTCTTGCCATTGGTACCGGTGACGGCCACCACCGGGATGCGCCCGTTCTCGCCCGGCGCAAACATATGATCAATGACCGCTTTGCCCACATCACGGGCTTTACCAAACGAGGGCGACAGGTGCATGCGCAGGCCCGGTGCGGCATTGACTTCCACGATGCCGCCGCCCTGCTCTTCCAGCGGCCGCAGTACGCTGTCACACACCACATCGACACCGCAAATATCCAGCCCCACCATTTGCGCGGCTTCCACTGCGCGTGCCGCCACTTCGGGGTGCACATCACCTGTGACATCGGTGGCGGTGCCCCCGGTGGAAAGATTCGCGTTGTTGCGAAGCACGATGCGCCGGCCTTTTTCCGGAATCGACTCTGCGTGCAGGCCTTGTTTTTCCAGCGTACTCAGCGCAATTTCATCGAAACGGATTTTGGTCAGCGACGTCGCATGGCCTTCTCCACGGCGTGGATCGGCATTGACCTGTTGTACCAGCTCACGCACGCTGTGGATGCCATCGCCACGCACATTCGGCGGCTCACGACGGGCAGCGGCGACCAATTTATTGCCCACTACCAGCAGGCGGTAATCGCCACCCGGCAGGTAGCGTTCCACCAGAATGTCATCGCGGAAACCTTGCGCTACTTCAAACGCACGCCGGATTTCGGCTTCACCACGCAGGTTGACCGTCACGCCCTTGCCTTGGTTGCCGTCCAGCGGCTTGACCACTACCGGCAAGCCGATCTCTTGCGCGGCGGTCCACGCATCGTCGGCACTATGCACTGGCCGCCCTTCCGGTACCGGCACGCCGGCGGCGCGCAGCAGTTTTTTGGTCAGCGCCTTGTCTTGTGCAATGGCTTCGGCAATCGCGCTGGTGCGGTCCACTTCGGCGGCTTGGATGCGGCGCTGTTTGCTACCCCAACCCATCTGCACCAAGCTGCCGCCGGTCAATCGCCGGCACGGAATGCTGCGGTTGATAGCCGCTTCGACAATCGCGCCGGTGCTTGGCCCCAGCCGCACCTCCTCGTCTAGATCGCGTAGTCGCCGCAATGCTTCTTGCAGATCGAATGGCGTATCGGCACGTGCAGCCAGGCAGAGCTGCTCGGCCAGTTGCAAAGCCAACCGGCCCACGGCTTCTTCGCTGTATTCAACAACAATCTGGAATACGCCCGGCTGTACCGTTTTGGCAGTGCGGCTGAACGTGACCGGGCAACCGGCTTGTGCTTGCAGGCAAATCGCGGCCACTTCCAGCGCATGCGCCAGCGTCAGCGTGTCGGACTTATGCGTGGCACGCAGAAACCCGAGCTCGGGAAAGCGTTCGCGTAGACGATCTTCGAAACCGGGCATGCCCGCCAATGGGCGCTCGCCCTCGGACAGGGTGACGATGGCCTCGATCGCGGTGCGTCGGGTCCACAGGTTGGGCCCGCGCAGGGCCCGGATACGTGAAATCTCCATCACGCGCCCTTCGTATCAATGGAACGGGCGGCAGCCGCCAATTCCTGTTCAAAATGTTCGATGCCTGCAGGAATCAGATCCACCGGCACATCCAGCGCCCAGCATGCGGCGATTGCGGCCAGCACTGCTTCGAGGTGTGCCGGAGTGGCCGATGCGGAAGTCAAATCAAACCGCGACAGCCTTGCCAGCGGTTCTTCATTGCTGCCGGTGGCCAGAATAATCGCGCCATTGCGCACAAACACGGCGCGCCCGCCTTCGCTCAAATGCTCGGCCAATGGCGCGGCATCTGCTTGCATGGCGTAGAACATCACTTCGCCATCGCTGAATTTGGCCATCTCGGCAACCGCTGGCTCACACGCATTGAGCACCGCTGCACCACCTTTCAACACTACATCGATTTGCGTGCGCAGTACGTTGAACAAGCGTTCGGGCGAGTCAATATAAAATTCGGCCAGTGCGGGATCCGCATCGGCATCGGTGAGCACCGCCACTTGGCAGCGGTCGTACGGTAAGCCTTCGGCAAGGATGGCGCGGGTGCTGGTTTCGATCACTGCCGCATCAATGGCGCGATTGATCAGCAACCGCTCGCCGCCATCAAAATGATTATTGGGACGCGTATCCAACACCCGTTGATCCAGCTGCAAGCCGGCGCTGCAAGCCAAACCCACATGGCGGCCGGAGAGGTGCAACAACCGTGCAATCAAACTGGCCAGCAAGGCCGGCTCACGCCGGCCCAATACGCCAATCACGGGGATCCGCCCACTTTCACCTGCAGGGAACAAATGCTCAACGATAGCCTGCCCTGCCGGCCGTGGCTTGCCGATGGCCGGCTTCAAATGCATCAGCAGACTGGGCCCGGCATTGACTTCCACTATCGCGCCCCGGGTTTCACTCAGCGGCTTGCCGATGTCTTCGGTGACAAGATCAATACCGGCGATATCAAGGCCCACCACACGCGCAGCCAGCACGCCGGCTGCGGCAACATCGGGGTGCACTTCGTCGGTCACGTCAAACGCCATGTTGCCGTGACGCAAGATCAGCACGGTCTGGCCTGCCGGTGGAACCGATTCGGGGGTAAAGCCTTGCCGCTGCAACTCGTGCAGGGCAATTGGCTCGCGCTCCAGCAGCAAGGTTTCCAGCGGGAAGTGTTCTTCCTCTCCACGCCGCGGATCACTGTTGATCTGCAAATCGATCAATTCACGAATGTTGTTCTGGCCATCGCCCACTACTTCCGCCGTGAAGCCTTTGTTGGCCGCCACCAATTTGCCGCCAATCACCAACATGCGGTGTTCAACGCCCTGGATGAAGCGCTCCACGATCACCTCGCTGCCTTCCTCCAGCGCGCCGGCATAAGCGACTTCGATTTCGGCGCGGGTTTTCAGGTCGGCAAACACACCGCGCCCGTGATTGGCATCGGTGGGTTTGACCACTACCGGCAAGCCGATGTCTTCGGCGGCCTCCCATGCATCGTCCGCACTCTTCACCACGCGTCCTTCCGGCACCGGCACGCCACAACTTGCGAGCAGGGTTTTGGTGAGGTCTTTATCGCGCGAAATGCTTTCGGCAATCGCGCTGGTGTGCTCGGTTTCCGCCGTCCAGATGCGGCGCTGGCGGTTGCCATAGCCCAATTGCACCAGATTGCCTTCGGTCAGCCCAAGATGCGGAATGCCGCGGTCGGTGGCGGCGTCCACAATCGCCGCGGTGCTGGGCCCCAGCAAGCGGCGGTCGGCCAGTTCGCGCAGCGGTTGCAGGCGCTCGTCAAGGTCAAACGGGGTGTCATTGATGGCCGCCATGAGCAAATCACGGGCAAGCGCCAGTGCAGCGCGGCCCACGGTTTCTTCACGCGCCCGGATCGCCACTTTGTAGATGCCACGCGGTCCGGCTTCGCGCGCTTTGCCAAAGCCGGTTTGCATGCCCACCAAATTCTGCAATTCGATGGTGACGTGCTCGAGGATATGCGCAGGCCAAGTGCCCTCTTGCAGGCGCTGCACAAAGCCACCGGTGGCGCCCACGCTGCAGCGGTGCTCGTGCAGGCCGGGCAGCCAAGCAATCAAGCGGTCGGTAAAACCATCCAGCTTGTTGGATGGATAGTCTTCCAGATCACCAATATCCACCCAAGCTTCCAGCACCGGGCGATACGTCCACAGACTGGGGCCGCGCAAGTAGGTGACCCGCTGAAACGTGATCTCATTGTGCTTCATAAGTCATCATCGAAAATTCAAACAAGCCGCCTGCGGGATGCTCCGAAGGGTGTGTGGTGCTCTCAACCGACACCCCGCGTGCCCTCGCTATACTGCCATGCTTCAGGGTACGCATTCAGCCTACCCCAGCCACGCTTTTCCGTCATGTTACGGATAATTTAAAGATCCTTATGTCAGCCGTAGCCACCTCACTTCCCATTTCCCACGCAGCCATCGACAGGCTGGGTGGCCAGCGCCACGGGCTGACGGAGCAGTGGCTGCATCAGCTTGTTCAACAATTGCAGCCGGATGAGGCCGTACTAAGTGCCTTCACGATGGATTTGGATGAGGACCTGCACTTTGCTGATGGCGTATTGGTACTGACCGATCAACGCTTGCTCGCGCACATGCCGCACGCGCAGGGTTGGCAAGCGTGGCCACTGGCCCCCGGTTTGCAACTGCGGCATGGCGATCATGCCGGTGTGGGTCTGATTGAATTGCTGGATACCAAAGCCCGGCTATTGCATTGCCGCTTCACCCTGAACCAGAACGTCGCTGCGCTGCGCTTACTGGGCTTGTTCGAGCGCCAACTGGACAGCCTGCAGGGCGCGCAGCCGGTGGATGACGATGACACCCTGTGCCCGATTTGCAAAGCCCCATTGCCTGACGGTGAGGACGAATGTCCCACCTGCGTACGCGAGCTGCACACGCCACCGTCCACATGGACGCTGCTGCGGCTCTGGCGGTTTGCGCGACCTTACAAATGGCCGCTGCTGGCGGGCTTCTTGCTGACCTTGGCTTCCACCGGTGCCACCTTGGTGCCGCCGTATCTCACCATGCCGTTGATGGACAAGGTGTTGATCCCGTTTCAAAACGGCAGTGACATTGATCATCAATTTGTCCTGCTGTTGCTGGCTGGCATTTTGGGGTCGGCACTGGTGGCATGGCTTCTGGGTTGGGCGCGCACCTATATTCTGGCGCTGGTATCCGAGCGCATTGGCTGTGATCTGCGTACCGTCACCTATGAGCATTTATTGAAGTTGTCGCTGGAATATTTCGGTGCCAAGCGCACTGGCGATTTGATGGCGCGCATTGGTTCGGAATCTGACCGCATCTGCCTGTACCTGTCGCTGAACCTGCTCGACTTCGCCACCGATGTACTGATGCTGGCGATGATTTCAGGGATCCTGTTTTCGATCAACGCCAAACTGGCGTTGGTGACCTTGCTGCCATTGCCATTGATCGCATGGATGATCCAGTTGGTGCGTGACAAGCTGCGCAACGGTTTTGAAAAAATCGACCGCGCATGGTCTGAACTGAGTAGCGCGCTGGCCGACACCATCCCCGGTATTCGCGTGGTCAAGGCATTTGCCCAGGAGGGCCGCGAAGTTCATCGCTTCCGTGTAGCCAATCGTCACTATCTGGCAGTCAACGACAAACTCAACAAGGTGTGGTCGTTGTTTACCCCGACGGTCACACTGCTCACCGAGCTTGGTTTGATCGTGGTATGGGCATTTGGCATCTGGCAGGTTTCCAAGCACCAAATCACGGTGGGTGTGCTCACCGCATTTTTGGCCTATATCGGGCGTTTCTATACGCGCTTGGATTCGATGAGCCGAATTGTTTCAGCCACGCAGAAGGCCGCTGCCGGTGCCAAGCGCATTTTCGACATCCTCGACCACGTTTCCAGCGTGCCGGAATCGGCCAACCCGGTGTCACTGCCCGCTGTACAAGGCGCGATCACCTTGCGCGATGTGGGCTTTCGTTATGGCAACCGCGGCGTGATTCGTGGCTTGAATCTGCATATCCAACCCGGCGAAATGATTGGTTTGGTGGGTCATAGTGGCTCCGGCAAAAGTACATTGGTCAATTTGATTTGCCGCTTTTATGACGTGACGGAGGGCGCGGTGCTGGTGGACGGGGTGGATATTCGTTCGCTGGCGATTGCGGACTTCCGCCGGCATATCGGTCTGGTACTGCAAGAACCTTTCCTGTTCTTCGGCACCATTGCCGAAAACATCGCCTACGGCAAACCCGATGCCAGCCGTGACGAGATCGTAGCTGCTGCCCGCGCCGCACACGCGCATGAGTTCATCCTGCGCCTTCCGCATGGCTACGATTCGCTGGTCGGCGAACGCGGGCAAGGGCTATCGGGGGGCGAACGGCAGCGCATTTCGATTGCACGCGCATTGCTGATTGATCCGCGTTTCTTGATCATGGACGAAGCTACCTCGGCGGTGGATACCGAAACCGAAAAGGAAATCCAGCGCGCGCTCGACAACCTCGTCAAGGGCCGCACCACCATTGCCATTGCCCATCGCTTGTCCACCCTGCGCAAGGCCGACCGTCTGGTGGTGATGGATCGCGGACGCATTGTCGAAGTTGGGCCACATGATGAGCTGATGGCCCAACAAGGTGCCTATTGGCGGCTGTATCAAGCGCAGTTGCGCAATGTGGATCAGGAAGATCAACTGGCGGAACTCACGCTGGGAGGCATCAACCGTGAGTGATCTTGATTTCACCTTGGCCGAGGATGCCTTTGGCCAGCTGCAACTCACCTTGGGTGATGGCAGCACGCATGCCGGCGTAGTACCGGTGCGTGCATTTCCGATTGCCGCACCCGATGAAGGCGTCTCGCTGGTGGGACATGACGGTCATGAATTGGTGTGGATCCCGCGCCTGTCTGCACTGGATGCTTCGCGCAAGGCAATCATCGAGGCAGAACTTGCGCAGCGCGAATTCATGCCGGTAATCGAACGCATCGTCAGCGTGTCGAGCTTTGTAACGCCCAGCCAATGGACAGTAGCCACCAATCGCGGCGAGACCACCTTCACCCTGAAAGCCGAAGACGATATCCGCCGCATCAGCACCACTACCCTGCTGATTGCCGATAGCCACGGCGTGCATTATCTGATCCAAGATCTGGTTGCCTTGGATCGCAACAGCAAGAAGCTGCTGGACCGGTTTTTGTAACCTTGGCTCCGGCAGGAGCGCGCACTGCGTGCGGCAGGCTTGGTGGCAGAGCAGTCGCGACCAGTGGTCGCTCCTGCCAATAACGCACGCCGCGTTTGCATGCAAACGCCAGCCTGTCAAGCTTACGCGCCGGCCGGAACAGGGCGAAAATGGCAGTTCCGTTCGCCTTTGGTTTGTCCTTCGCATGACCGAGCTTTCCCCCGCCATCGCCCGCAAAATTGCCGCCACTATTGCCTCTGAAATCAGCGCGCAACCCGCGCAGGTGCTGGCCGCGGTAGGGTTGCTGGACGAAGGTGCCAGCGTGCCCTTCATCGCCCGCTACCGCAAGGAAGTGACCGGCGGGCTGGATGACACCCAACTGCGCAATCTGGAAACAAGGCTGACCTATCTGCGCGAGATGGAAGATCGCCGCGCAACCATCCTTGCCAGCATTGAAGACCAAGGCAAACTCAGCGACGCGTTGCGCGCCGACATCCTGGCTGCCGACAGCAAATCGCGACTGGAAGATTTGTACCTGCCCTACAAGCAGAAGCGCCGCACCCGCGCCCAGATCGCACGCGAAGCCGGACTGGAACCGCTGGCCGACGGCTTGATCCAGGACCCAACCCATGTGCCGGAGGAATTTGCCGCTGCGTTTGTGGATGCGGGAAAAGGCGTGGCTGATGCCAAGGCCGCACTGGAAGGCGCACGCGCCATCCTGATTGAACGTTGGGGTGAAGATGCGGCGCTACTGGGTGAGCTGCGCGACTGGCTGTCACGCGAAGGGGTGATTCGCGCCAAGGTGGTGGAAGGCAAACAGTTGGCGGGTGAAAAATTCCGCGATTATTTCGACCACGCAGAGCCGCTGGCAAGGATTCCATCGCACCGTTTGTTGGCACTGTTGCGTGGTCGCCGTGAAGAGTTTTTGCAGCTTGACCTTGACCCCGGCAACGATGCCGAAGCCGGTCATCTGTATGCCGAAGGCCGGATTGCCTTGCATGCCGGGATAGAAGTGCGTGGCCGCGCTGCGGATATTTGGTTGCGCAATGCAGTGCGGTTGGCATGGCGCGCCAAAATCCATATGCATTTGCTGCTGGACTTGTTCAATCAAGCCCGCGAAAAAGCCGAAGGCGAAGCAATTGCAGTATTTGGCGACAACCTGAAAGACCTGTTGCTGGCTGCACCCGCTGGCCCGAAAGCGGTGCTGGGGCTGGATCCTGGCCTGCGCACCGGAGTCAAGGTTGCAGTGGTGGATGCCACCGGGAAACTGGTGGCCACCGACACCATCTACCCGCACGAGCCACGCCGGCAATGGGATCAATCGTTGGCATCGCTGCGCAAGCTGTGCAGTGCACACAACGTGCAACTGATTGCGATTGGCAACGGTACTGCATCACGCGAAACCGACAAACTGGCCGGTGATCTGCTCAAGCGGGTGCCCGAATTGAAGGCGCAGAAAATTGTGGTCAGCGAGGCCGGTGCGTCGGTGTATTCGGCTTCGGAATTGGCAGCCAAGGAGTTCCCCAATCTTGATGTGTCGCTCCGTGGTGCGGTCTCGATTGCACGCCGCTTGCAAGACCCATTGGCGGAATTGGTGAAGATCGAACCCAAGGCCATTGGCGTGGGCCAGTATCAACACGATGTGGATCAATACCGGCTGGCGCGTGCGCTGGATGCCAAGGTGGAAGACTGCGTGAACGCCGTGGGTGTGGACGTGAATACCGCCTCCAGCGCACTGCTGGCGCGGGTGTCCGGGCTATCGGCCACGGTGGCAGAAAACATCGTGGCGCACCGCGATGCGCATGGTGCATTCAAATCACGCAAGGCATTGTTGAAGGTGCCGCGCCTGGGCGATAAAACCTTCGAACAGTGCGCAGGTTTTTTGCGCATCATGGATGGCGAGCAGCCGTTGGATGCCTCCTCCGTGCACCCGGAAGCCTACCCGGTGGTGGAACGCATCCTGGCCGCCGGCGGCAAATCGGTGAAGCAAATCATCGGTGATGCCAGCTTTTTGCGTTCGCTCAAGCCTGCGCAATTTACCGATGCAACCTTCGGTGAGCCAACCGTGCGTGACATCCTGAAAGAGCTGGAAAAACCTGGCCGCGACCCGCGCCCCGAGTTCAAGGCCGCGCAGTTTGCCGACGGCGTGGAAGACATCAAGGATCTGCGCCCCGGCATGGTGCTGGAAGGCGTGGTCAGCAACGTCGCGGCGTTTGGTGCGTTCATCGATATTGGCGTACATCAGGATGGCTTGGTGCATATCTCGGCGCTGTCCGACACCTACGTGAAAGACCCGCGCGACGTGGTCAAGGCCGGCGACATCGTCAAGGTCAAAGTGTTGGAAGTGGATGTTGCACGCAAGCGCATTGCACTCACCTGCCGCATGAGCGACGAACCTGGCCCAGCGCAGCCCCGCAGCGCCGACCGCAACGCGGTGCGCGGCAATGACCGAAACCAGGACCGTGGCGCACGCCCTGCCCCTCGCCCGCAGCAAGCAGCACCGGCACTCAATACCGCGCTGGCCGATGCACTGAAAGGGCTGCGGCGCGGCTGAACCGTGCTGGCCTTGGAATCCCACACTGGTTTACCTGCACGGCCGGACGCAGCCGAGCGGACATGGATAATGGGCTGAAATGACCATCCAGACCACCCCCGACGATCCCCGCCCCTTGCCGCCAGAGCCACCGCTGCCCAGTGACTGCTGCGATAGCGGCTGCGCCCCCTGCGTGAACGATACTTACTCGGAAGAGTTGACGTACTACCGTCAGGCGCTGGCGGCGTGGCTGGCACGGCACCCTGAGGCCACATAGCGCCAGTAGTCGGGTGCGCCGACCATGGCAGCAATGGCTGCTGCGCCTTCCACCCGCCATTGACTGGCGGCTGGCCCGCACACGGCCAGCGCACCGTGCGCAAACAACCACGTGCAGGCGTCAGCCTGGGCAGAACCGGTCGGCTGGGCGGTCAGTAATTGCGCCTGCTTGGGCTGCAAGCCTTCGCCGCTCCATTTGCCGTGGGCTTCTTTGAGTGTCCACAATTGGTGGAAAGCAGCTTGCTTCAGCGCTGCGGGCTGCTGTTGCAGATAGGCCAGCTCATCAGGTGAACAGACAAACTCTGCCAGTGCATCCCAATTCCGGGTGCGGCGTGGGAGTTCGATATCCACGCCAACGGCAGCTTCGGCCACCGCCAGCACCAACCAGTCACCGCTGTGACTGATGGACAGCTGCAACGGTGCATCGCTGGCATCGGCGCACAACCGTGGGCGACCATCGGGATGCGTGTGTAGCGTAATGCGCTGCCACGCGACCCCCAACTGCTGCGCTGCCAACTGGCGGGCCTGCCAATGCCCGGCGATAAAGCTGTCGCGTCGCGCTTGCGCACGCATGGCCGCAAGCCGCTGGCGCTCGGCCTCGGTCAGCCAGTGATCGGCATGCGCAGCGGCCTGCGCCACCACATCGCCGATGCGCAGCAATTGCAAACGCGCCAGCGTACTCATCCGGGTGGCGCCTTTGGCACGCGGCTATTCCACCAACGCCGGCAGCAGTTTTTCCGGTTCGGCCTGCACGTCCAGCGCCAATTCGCCCGCCACCGCATCCAAGGTCACCCGGCCACCGCTCACCAGTTTGCCAAACAGCAATTCGTCGGCCAACGGGCGCTTGATCTTGTCCTGGATCAAGCGCGCCATCGGGCGTGCGCCCATCAGTGGGTCAAAGCCATTTTGGCCTAGCCATTCGCGCGCGGCCGGCGTGGCCGACAAGGCGACGTGTTTTTCGTGCAGCAACAATTCCAACTCGATCAGGAATTTATCCACCACCCGCAAGATGTGGTCAAAGCTCAGGGCCTGGAATTGCACGGTAGCATCCAGCCGGTTGCGGAACTCGGGCGTGAAGCTGCGCCTGATCGCCTCCATTGCATCCGGGCTGTGGTCTTGCTTGGTGAAGCCGATACTGCGGCGCGCCGCTTGGGTGGCACCGGCGTTGGTGGTCATCACAATGATGACATTGCGGAAATTGGCTTCGCGGCCATTGGTATCGGTCAGCGTGCCGCGGTCCATCACCTGCAACAGGATATTGAAGATGTCGGGGTGCGCTTTTTCGATTTCATCCAGCAACAGCACGCAGTGCGGCGTCTTGACGATTTTTTCGGTCAGCAGCCCGCCTTGGTCGAAACCCACATAGCCCGGAGGCGCGCCAATCAAGCGCGACACCGAATGCGGCTCCATGTATTCGCTCATATCAAAACGAATCAGCTCGATGCCAAGTTGCATCGCCAGTTGGCGCGTCACCTCGGTCTTGCCCACGCCGGTGGGGCCGGCAAACAGGAAATTGCCGATCGGTTTGTCGGGGTTGCCCAACCCTGAGCGCGCCAATTTGATTGCACTGGCCAAGGTGGCAATGGCCGGGTCTTGGCCAAAGATCACCATCTTCAAATTGCGTTCGAGATGCTGCAGCACGTCCTTGTCGGAGGCGCTGACTTGCTTGGCCGGAATGCGCGCCATCTTGGCCACGATGGTTTCGATTTCTTCCACGTCAATCAGGTGTTTGCGCGTTTCCGGCGACTGCAAGCGTTGGCGTGCACCGGCCTCGTCGATCACATCGATGGCCTTGTCCGGTAGCAGGCGGTCGCCGATATGCTTGACCGACAGGTCCACTGCCGCACGGATCGCATCGTCGGCGTAGCTGACCTCGTGATGCGCTTCGTAGCGCGGTTTCAGTCCCAACAAAATCTGCACCGCCTCGGCCACGGTGGGCTCGGTGATATCGATTTTCTGAAAACGCCGCGCCAGTGCGCGGTCTTTTTCAAACACCCCGCGATATTCCTGGAATGTCGTTGAGCCAATGCAGCGCAGCTCGCCATTGGCCAGCACCGGCTTGATCAGATTGGACGCATCCATGGTGCCGCCGCTGGCCGAACCGGCACCAATAATGGTGTGGATTTCGTCGATGAACAGGATTGCATGTGGCAATTTTTTCAGTGCCGCCAGCACGCCTTTCAGGCGTTTTTCGAAATCACCACGGTATTTGGTGCCGGCCACCAAGGCGCCCAAATCCAGTGCGTAAATCACGGCCTCGGAAAGAACGGCAGGCACTTCGCCATCCACGATGCGCTTGGCCAGGCCTTCGGCCAACGCCGTCTTGCCCACGCCGGATTCGCCCACGTACAGCGGATTGTTCTTGCGCCGGCGGCACAAGACCTGGATGGTACGTTCCACCTCTTCGGCACGGCCCACCAGCGGGTCAATCCTGCCGGCCAATGCGGCTTCGTTGAGGTTGCTGGTGAACTCATTCAGCGGGTCGGTCTTGGCGTCGGTCTCGCCCGCGTCGGGTTTGTGATCAGCATCTGCTGGCGGCGGCGTGGGTTCGTCTTCATGTTTAGCGATGCCGTGGCTGATGTAATTGACCACGTCCAGCCGATGCACATCCTGCTGATTGAGGAAGTACACTGCGTGTGAATCCTTTTCACCAAAAATCGCCACCAACACATTGGCCCCGGTGACCTCTTTGCGGCCCGAGGACTGCACGTGATACACCGCGCGCTGGAGTACGCGCTGGAAGCCCAATGTAGGCTGAGTGTCGCGTGCATCGCCATCGGCCAGACGGTTCACCGACACTTCAATCGCATTGTTCAACTCATCGCGAAGCTTGGGAATATCGGCGTGCACCGCACGCAGCACCGATTCTGCTGACGTGTTGTCAAGCAATGCCAATAGCAGGTGCTCAACCGTCATGAACTCATAGCGCGCCTCGCGGGTGCGCTTGTAGCAATTGCCAATGGTGAGCTCGAGATCTTTACTGAACATGGTGCACCGCCTTTCAAAAGCATTTCCCACTATTTAAGGTGCATTCCAGCCTGAAACAAGTCCCCTCTCGTACTAAGACTTTTCCATTGTGCACAACAATGGGTGTTGGTTCAGGCGGGCATAATCATTGACTTGCGCCACCTTGGATTCGGCGATTTCACGGGTAAATACCCCGCACACCCCGCGCCCACGGGTGTGGACGTGCAGCATCACTTGCGTGGCTTTTTCCAGGTCCATCGTAAAAAACTGCATCAACACGTCCACCACGAAATCCATCGGGGTGAAATCATCATTGAGTAAAAACACGGTGTACAACGGTGGCCGCGCCACGCCCGGGCGTGCCGACGCCACGGCCACGCCATGCTCGTGGGTGTGCTGCGGTTTATCAGATTGGTTTGACATGTGCCAATTATACGAAGCCGGTGCATGGACGATACGGCCGGCAACAAGGACAATAGCCTGATGCACACACAACCCCCGCGTTTCTGGCAGCCTGATATCACCGTGGCCACGGTTGTGGTGCATGATGGCCGGTTGTTATGTGTGGAGGAACAGGTCAATGGTGCATTGGTGATCAACCAGCCTGCCGGCCATCTGGAGCCGGATGAAAGCCTGATCGCCGCTGCGCTGCGCGAAACCCGTGAAGAAACCGGTTGGAACGTGCGCATCACCCATGTGGTCGGCTTTTACCAATGGCAGGCTGGCGAAACCGGCAAACACTATCTGCGCGTTGCATTCGCCGCTGAACGGCTGGATGAAATTGCCGACGCGGTACTGGATGACGGGATCGTGCGCGCCCTGTGGCTGAGTCCGCAGGAATTGCAGGCGCAAGCATCGCGCCACCGCAGTCCATTGGTCTGGAAGGTGGTGGCAGACTATCTGGGCGGCAGCCGGCACCCGCTGACGTTGGTGCAGCAACTGCCATGACCGGCAACAAGATCGTGGTGGGCGTGTCTGGCGGCGTGGATTCCTCGGTGGCCGCGCTGCTGCTGCGCGATGCGGGTTGCGAAGTCATTGGCCTGTTCATGCAGAACTGGGCCGACGATGGCAGTGGCCAGTGCCGTGCCGAAGACGACCGCCGCGACGCCGTAGCCGTGTGTGGCGCGCTGGGTATTCCGATCCGGTTTCGTGATTTTTCGAAGGAATATTGGGAAGGCGTGTTCCAGTATTTTCTGGCCGAATACGCCGCTGGCCGCACCCCCAACCCGGACGTGCTGTGCAACCGCGAGATCAAGTTCAAGCATTTTCTCGATGCCGCGCACGAGCTGGGTGCCGATGCCATTGCCACCGGCCATTACGCCCGCGTCGATCAACGGATGGGCACATTCCGGCTGCTGCGTGCGGTCGATCGCAGCAAGGACCAGAGCTACTTCCTGCACCAGCTGGGGCAGGCGCAATTGGCGTTCACCCGCTTCCCGCTGGGCGAGCTGGCAAAAACAAGGATCCGCGAAATTGCCGGTGCGCACGGCCTGCGCACCGCCGAGAAAAAAGATTCCACTGGCATCTGCTTTATCGGTGAACGTGATTTCCGCAGCTTCCTGGCGCAATACCTGCCTGCCAAGGAAGGCGAGCTGCGCACCCCGGAGGGTCTCCGGATCGGTGCACATTGCGGCGTGTTTTATTACACCTTGGGCCAGCGCGAAGGTCTGAATATCGGCGGTGTGCGCGGCAGGCCGCAAGCCCCGTGGTTTGTGGTGGCCAAGGATGTTGCCAATAACATCCTGTATGTCGACCAGGGCCATGACAGCCCGTGGTTGCAGTCCCGCAACTTGCGCAGCGAAACCGCGCATTGGATCGCCGGTGCGCCGCCTGCACCGCAGTTTTCCTGCACCGCGCAAACCCGCTATCGGCAACCCGACGAGCCCTGTACGGTGACAGTGCACGATGACGGTACGCTTGCAGTGCAGTTTGCACGCGCGCAGCGCGCAGTCACCCCTGGTCAATCCCTGGTGCTTTACGATGGCGAGGTCTGTCTGGGCGGCGCCGTGATCGCCGCCACCGACGCCCCTGTTCCCGGAAATTGTGCATGAGTAATCCGTTCGACGACCGCGTATTGGCGCTGGCAGGCATGTTGCAAGCCTTGGCCCAGGTGCGCCGAATTGCAGATACCGGCCAGTCCGACAGCAGCCAAGTACAGGCCGCGCTGGACAGTGTGTTCCGGATTGATGCGCACAGCACCGAAGCCGTGTTCGGCAGCGCCAATGGCCTGCACACGGGGCTGCGCCAATTGCGTGACTACTTGGCCAACGGCAACAAGGACGAAGCCCTGGGCAAGCTTGCGCTGGCGGTATTGCAACTGGAGCGCCGCTTTGTACGCACCGGCGCGATGGTGACCCAGGTGCAGACGGCGCTACTGCGATTGCAAGCCAATGCCAATACCATGGGCAGCACGCATGCCAACGTCATTTCCGAGCTGGCCAAGCTTTACGCCGACACCCTCAGCAATCTGCGCCCTCGGGTGATGGTACAAGGCAACCCGCACTATCTGGGGCAAGCAGGTGTGGTCGCCGAAATTCGTGCCCTACTGATGGCCGCGCTGCGTGCCGCCGTGCTGTGGAGACAACTGGGCGGCAGCTTATGGGACTTTGTGTTTTCACGCCGGCAAATGGCGGCCGCAATTGATGCCCGCATCCCCGGGTAAGACGGATTCGCTACCGAGTCAGCAGCGAAACTCCAAGCCCTGCCTGCCAATCCGCTGCACCCTGCACGCCGCGCAGCGCGGATACATCCAATTGGAACCGTGGGCTTGGTTGCCAGGTCAGGCCGCTGCCGAGCATGCGGCCTCGCTGCGAACCACTCCCGATACCGGCTTCGAGATAACCAGCCCAGTGTTGGCTGAAATTGAAGTTATAACTTGGCGACAGCATCCAACCGCGCTCATGGCCGAGGCTGCGATCGGCATATAGCGCGAACGAACAATCGTTGGCCATCGCCCATTGCGCAGTGATGCCAAGATCATAGCCACGCGTGCCACCGCCGATGGGCGCTCGGCCGGTGGGCAAGCTGGCCGTGGCAAGCATCGCCCAGGAAAATGCATCCGTGTGACTAGGCAGCGACATCTTCAGACCAAGACGGCTATTCCCCATCCCCTGCGCGCGCCAATGCCCGCTGACATCGCTCGCATGCTGCCAAGCATAGCTATCAGCACCAAGTTGCAATTCAAGCCCATCACGCAGTCCATAACGCAACAAGGTGTCTGCAACCCACTGCCGCTGTCGACCACTGGCATCGTGATTCGTTGAAACGTCCGCTAGCCCCTGCTCCCACGCCAAGCCACCACGCGGCACCGTCGTGCTGGCAAAGCCAATTCCGGGCCGATCAAACGCCGCGGCATCCTGCGCATACAGCGGTGCTGCACGCAACAGCACCAGCAGACCAATGCAGGCGGCTCTTGACTTCACCACGCCAAATCATCCGGTATCCGGTATTGCGGATCCGCATACGGATCGTCGGGCGCAAGTGCATCGGGGTCCACTCTCAACGCAACAGCTTGCGCGAAAATGGCCTGTGCCGCGTCCAGCACCGCCGCTTCTACTAGCAGATACCGGCCATTCATCTGCAACACTCCCAAGGCGCCTGCATTGAGTGCCTTGAGTTGTTCGGCGGTCACATGGATGCGCTTGATCTTGCCACCGTATTCGAAATGGCGGACATGCTCGGCATCTGCGGCATTCAGCGCCTTGTCCTTGAGGAAGGCCTCCAATTTGGCTTTGGCTTCGCGACGCAAACGCGCCTCTTCCTGCTTCAGTCGCTCGGCCTCGATGCGCTCGTCTTTTTCTTTCTGCGCACGAATGGCATAGGCCTTGGCCAAATCAATGTCTTCGCGGGTTCGTGGTTGCGCGGCACGCGGGTCGGACTTGCGACCACCGGCTGCAGGTTTATTTCCTGGCCGTGCACCTGACCCTGCGCCTGGTTTACCTGCAGCGGCATGCGGGGCGTGCACAGGCCGTGGTGCATGTGCGGGCTTGGGCGCAGGCGTCGGAGGCTCCTTGAAGCCGAGGCCTTTCAATTGGTCACGCAAGGAGTTGCTCATCGCTACGTCTATGGCTTAGTAATGCGGAGGGGGGGGCTCGCTGGCGGCATCCACCGTTAAGGGACTGGCCGCCATCGCGCTGCGAAATTGTCGCAATTCTTCCAGTGCCCGATGCAGCATCAGCGAATTGCTGGCTTCTTCGCTGCGTGCAGCGGCCAGTGCGTCGGAGAGCTCTTGCAGGGCATGTTCTTGGAAGGCGATGCGCACTTCCAAATCGACGATGCGTTGTTCTAGGTCGGCACTCATGCCGCAGGCCTTTGCAGGGATCGTCCGCGCCCGATGCCGTAATATGCCAGGCCCGCGGTTTCCACCTCGTCGGGGGCATACAGGTTGCGGCCATCAAACACCACAGCATCGGCCAGCCTGGTGGCCAGCTTGGCAAAATCGGGGCTGCGGAACTGCTTCCATTCAGTGATCACCACCAGCGCATCGGCACCGTGTAGTGCAGCCTCTGCAAAATCACACAGCACCAAGTCGACGCGCTCGCCATAAATGCGCCGCGTCTCCGGCATGGCCTCGGGATCATAGGCGCGCACCGTCGCGCCAGCGTCCCATAAGCGCTGCAACAGGCGTCGACTGGAGGCTTCGCGCATATCGTCGGTATTAGGCTTGAAGGCCAGGCCCCACAAGGCCACAGTCTTGCCATGCAGCGCTTCGACACTGCCGTAATGGCGCACCATCAATTCAAACAGATGTTCTTTTTGTGCGGCATTCACCGCCTCCACCGCATCCAGGAGTCGCGGCCGCACGCCGAATTGCTGGGCAGTTTTGGCCAGCGCCTGCACGTCCTTGGGGAAACACGAGCCACCATAACCGGCACCCGGATAGATGAAATGCCAGCCGATGCGCGGGTCTGAGCCGATGCCCTTGCGCACCATCTCGACATCAGCCCCCACTTGTTCGGCGATGTTGGCGATCTCATTCATGAAGCTGATTTTGGTGGCCAACATGGCGTTGGCGGCATATTTGGTGAGTTCGGCCGAACGCACATCCATGCTCACGATGCGATCGTGATTGCGGTTGAACGGCGCGTACAGGCGCTTCAGCATTTCAATCGCGGTTGGATTGTTGGCACCAATGACGATGCGATCGGGGCGCATGCAGTCTTCTACAGCTGCACCTTCCTTCAGGAATTCCGGATTGGACACCACATCGAATGCGATGTCGATACCGCGCTGTGCAAGTACATCACTAATCGCGGCGCGCACCTTGTCTGCAGTCCCCACTGGCACCGTGGATTTATTTACCACCACGAGGGGTGCTTGCATGGACTGGCCGATGCTGCGTGCCACGGCCAGGACATAGCTCAAATCCGCACTGCCATCTTCGTCGGACGGAGTGCCCACTGCAATAAACACCACATCTCCATGCGCAATACCCTGCGCGGCATCAGTGGTAAAACGCAAACGACCGGCCGCGTGGTTGGCCTGCACCATCGGCGTGAGGCCGGGCTCGAAAATCGGGATCACGCCTGCATTCAGGCGTTCCACTTTGCCCGCATCGATATCGACACACACCACATCGTGGCCAACGTCGGCCAGACAGGTTCCGGTGACCAGCCCCACATAGCCGGTGCCGAAGATACATACACGCATTGGCCATCCTCCAAAACACAACGCCCGGGCGCACCCAAGGGTACGCCACGGGCGATGGCAAACAGATTACTTGGCGGCGTTCGGCTTGATGATGTCGAGCAACTCGACTTCAAACTCCAGCACCTGGTTGGGGCCAATCATCGGCGGTGCCTGCTCACCGTAGGCCAGCTTGGCCGGAATCCAGAACTTGTACTTGCTGCCCACCTGCATCAGCTGCAGGCCCTCGGACCAGCCGGGGATCACGCCACCCAGCGGCAGCACTGCCGGTTCTCCGCGCTTGTAGGAGCTGTCAAATTCCTTGCCATCCAGCAAGGTGCCCTTGTAGTTCACCTTCACACCATCGGCAGCGGTGGGCTTGGCGCCCTTGCCTGCGGTCATCACCTGGTACTGCAAGCCTGACGGGGTGGTCACCACGCCGGTTTTCTTGCCGTTCTCGGCGAGGAACTTGTCACCCTTTTCCTGGTTGAGCTTGCCCTCTTCCATCATCTTGGCGATTTGCTTGGCCTGCATTTTCTGGCCGAATGCCTGCATGATCTTCTGTGCTTGCTCGTCGGTCACCAACACTTTTTCGCCAGCCATCTGCGTGCGCAGTGCTTTGACCACGGTGTCCAGATTTACCTCGTCCTTGATTTCCGACAGTTGCTTACCCATCGCCATACCGATGGTGTAGCTGACCTGCTCTTTCTCGGTGGCCAAACCCGGAATACCGGTTTTGTCGGTCGCCGTCTTGCCGGCTTCGGTCTTCTCGGCCGAAACATCGACCGGCTTTTGTTCAGCCTTACAAGCGGACAGGGCCAGCAACATGGCAACGGTCAGCGCGGTGGTGCGGGCAAACGGCTTCATCAGTGTGGAACTCCAGGTAGTTGAGTGAGGCGGCAAGCCCGCCCATTGCATGTAGTACGACGTGCTTTGACTTATTCGACGCCCAGCAGTTCCACATCAAACATCAGTGTGGCATTGGGTGGAATCTCGGTGCCGGCGCCCTTCTCGCCATAGCCCAGACGCGCAGGGATCCAGAACCGATATTTGGCACCCACCGGCATCAGACCAACGCCCTCGGTCCAGCCCTTGATCACTTGATCCAGCCCGAATTCAGCAGGCTGGCCACGGTCATAGGAACTATCGAATTTCTTGCCATCCAGCAAGGTGCCCACGTAATTGACCTTGACCTTTTGGCCAGGCCTCGGACGCGGGCCATTGCCTTGCCGCAGCACCAAATACTGCAAGCCGCTGAGGGTGGTAAATACGCCCTTGACCTGTTTGTTGCGGGCCAGGAAATCATCTTCGAGTTTGCTGGAAGCCTTGGCATCGGCCTCGCGCTTGGCAGCCTTGATTTCCCCCATGTGGGCGGAAAATGCGCTGCGCACCCTGGCGATTTCGGCATCATCCAATGCCGGTTTTGCCGCCGGATTGGCACCGTCTTTCACGCCATGCATGAACATCGGCAAGTCGAATTCCGTGTGGATGCTGGCCAATGATGTCCCGATATTGCCACCCACCAATAACCCGGCTTTGACGTGGTCGATGCTGGTTGCCGGTTTGCCGGCCTTGCGTGCGCTGATACTGTCGATCAAGGCTTGCCGCGTGACTTTGACGTCGCTGTCATTCAGCAGTGGCTGGCCGTTGACCATGCCGTTTTCCACGGCGCGCTGTAGCGCGGTCATGTCCAGATCCAGAAAGCCTGGACCAATCGACTTGCCCACATCCAACCCGATCATGTAGCCCACTTTGTCGCGTTCGCTGACCGGGGCGGCGTCTTGCGCATGCACACTGCCCGATGCGATGACAGCCAGCAGCAGTGCGCTCAAGGCGCGTGATGCAAAGTTCATTGTTCGTGCTCCAGACGGACTGCAGCGGCAGGATACCGGCGCAGGCATAGCCCTGTATTGTCATGCGCATGGCTGTCGGGGGCAATCCTGTTGTGATGCGGTGGGTGAGTGTGGCGTTCAGATTCAGGCCAACGCAGGTGTCCGCATGGCATCAGCCCCCCTGCCATCAGTTGGGTGCATGGGGGGTTGACGGGCAAAAATATAGTGTTATAGTTGCCTACAACACCGAACACCCAGAGCAGGACGTTCACCATGAACCGCAAGCTCCACAACACCCTGATGGCCATGCTGACCAGTAGTGCTTTGCTGGTTGTCACCTTGTTGGCCAGCACGCCGGCCGCGCCGGAAACGCGTTCCCAAACCTTGGCTGCCACCACCTCGCAAGCGGCTGGTGTCGGCGAAGTCTCCCCTGCCGCACGAGTGAACCACGGCGTGACCCGCCGTACTTACCAATCCGTGCGGATGCCGTTTTTTTCCTTCTTTCTCCCGAAGGAGTGAGTCATGACTGCCGTTGAATGGAGCGATGGCGCTCCGATTTATCGCCAGCTCAAGGATCGCGTCGTGGCCATGTTGCTGGACGGAATCTTGAAGCCTGGCGATGCCTTGCCCTCGGTGCGCCAGGTGGCCGCCGAATACCAACTCAACCCGATCACCGTCTCGCGCGCCTACCAGGAGCTTGCGGACGATCAACTTGTCGAAAAACGCAGAGGCCTAGGTATGTACGTCACCGATGGCGCCAACGCGCGCCTACTGCAAAGCGAACGCGAACGTTTTCTGCGCGAAGAATGGCCCTTGATGCTGGAGCGCATCCAGCGGCTGGGCCTGACGATTGAAGAACTGCTGGATCCCAAGAGCAAATGGGGGCCAAAGTGAACACCATGACCACTGCATCCGTTGTTTCCGCACGTGGCCTGCGCAAGGCCTACAAAAACAAGTTGGCGCTGGATGGCACCAACTTTGACATCCCCGCGGGACGCATCATTGGTTTGATTGGCCCCAACGGTGCCGGCAAAACCACCGCACTGAAAGCGGTGTTGGGGCTGATTCCGTTCGAGGGCGAGTTGAAAGTGCTGGGCAAGGACCCACGCACCCAACGCGATGAATTGATGAACGATGTCTGTTTCATCGCCGATGTGGCGGTGCTGCCGCGTTGGATCACGGTGGCGCAGGCCATCGAGTTCGTCGCCGGCGTGCATCCACGCTTTGATGCCGGCAAGTGTCAGCGCTTCCTGCAAGGCACCCAGCTCAAGCCCAATCTGAAAGTACGCGAAATGTCCAAGGGCATGATCGTGCAGTTGCATCTGGCGCTGGTGATGGCGATCGACGCCAAACTGCTGGTGTTGGACGAACCCACCTTGGGCCTGGACATCCTGTATCGCAAGCAGTTCTATCAGCGCCTGCTGGAAGACTATTTCGATGAAGACAAGACCATCATCATCACCACCCACCAAGTGGAAGAAGTCGAGCACATCCTGACCGATGTGATGTTCATCCGTGACGGCAAAATTTCGCTGAACGCACAAATGGACAGCTTGGGCGAGCGCTATACCGAAGTGCTGCTCAATGCCGACAAACTGGAAGCCGCACGTGCATTGCAGCCGATTGATGAACGCAGTCTGCCGTTTGGCAAGACGGTGATGTTGTTCGACGGTGCCGACCCGGCACGCCTGCGCGAACTTGGCGAGACCCGCACCCCGGGCTTGGCCGATCTGTTCGTCGCCACCATGAAAGGAACCTACGCATGAACGCCACTTTCGAAGCGGCCGAGCGCGCCCCGGTCAAAGCGGCCACGCCCCCGCACACCACCCACAAGCTGAAGCTGCTGCTCAAGCGTGAATTCTGGGAACACAAAGGCGGGTTTTTCTGGGCACCGATCTGGGCGGGCGGCATCTCGCTGCTGTTGACCTTGATGGGCTTGATCCTGGGCGAAGTGGCGCTGCGCAATAGCAGCGGCAAAATCCAGGTGGACGGGCACTTCAGCGTCAATGGCTTGGACTTGAGCACGATCACCTCGCATATGAGCCCGGCCGATGCCGAGCAGCTGGCCGGCGCAGTCAGCATGAGCACCGCCTCAGCGATGTTCTGGCCGATGCTGGTATTGGGCTTTGTGGTGTTCTTCTACTGCTTGGGCACCTTGTTCGACGAACGCAAGGATCGCAGCGTGCTGTTCTGGAAGTCATTGCCGGTGTCCGACCGCGATACCGTGCTGGCCAAGGTACTGAGTGCATTGGTGGTCGCACCCACCATTGCGATGGTGATCGGTATCGCCTGCATGCTGGCCTTCCTGCTGCTGCTCAGCGTGTTCGTGCTGATCCATCACGGCAACCCGCTGACCCTGTTGTGGAGCCCTTCCAATTTGCTGGCCAATGCCGGCGTGGTACTGGCCGCCATCCCGCTGTATGCCTTGTGGGCACTGCCCAGCGTGGGCTGGTTGCTGCTCTGCTCGGCATGGTCCAGGAGCAAGCCGTTCCTGTGGGCGATCATGATCCCGGTATTCGCTGGCGTGTTTGTCACCTGGTTCAACCTGATGCACGTGTTCAACCTGGGCAGCAGTTGGTTCTGGAAGAACGTGGTGGCACACCTGTTGGGCGGCGTGTTCCCGGGCACTTGGTTCATCGTCACCAATACCGATGCGCTGACCTCCAGCGATTTCCCCAAGCATCTGGCCGTGGTGCAGTCGATGTACACCGCCTTTGCCGCACCGCAGTTGTGGGTGGGTGCGGTGGCCGGCATCGCCATGATCATCGCCGCCATCCGCCTGCGTCGTTGGCGCGACGACAACTGAACCTGCAACCGCGCATTCGACACATCCCGAGGACCAGCACATGCACCTACGTATCGCAGCTCTCCCCTTGCTCGTTGCCTGCAGCTTGCTGATACCGGGGCAGGCCGACGCCCACCCGGCGTCCGATACCAGCCTCCAGACCGACGTCCAACACAGCTTGGCCGAAGCCCGCAAGGAGGTTCGCACCGAATTGGCACAGGCCCGCCGCGAGCTGGATACCGGCAACTTGAAAGTGGACGGCAACTTTCAAGTTGGTCGCCGCCACGACGCACCTGGCAAGGCGTCCAGTGCACTCCCCACTGCGGAAATCACCCCGCAAGGCGATTTTTTGATCGGCGGCCAGATGCAGCCCATTGATACCAATCAGCGGCGGCAACTGCTGGCCTATCGCGGACTGGTGGTCGAAGTGGCCAAGATCGGGATTGATATTGGCCAGAAAGGCTCCGAGGCCGCGCTGGACGCAGTTGGCGGTTCGTGGCTCAGCCTGATGGTCGGCGCGATGACTGGCAGCTTGGAGCGTCGCGTCGACCGCGTGGTGCGCGAGCAAGTGGAACCCGGCGTGCGCGGCATCTGCCGGCTTCTGCCAAAGGTGCGCGACTCACAGCAGCAACTGGCCGGCAGCGTGCCGCAATTTCGTCCCTACGCCAATCTTGATGCCAATGATGTCGAACAATGCGAAAGCGATGTTCGCCGTGAATTTGCCATCCGCTGAACCCGAGGAAATGCAATGAAAATCAGAATCGCCACTGCCGTGATCGCCTGCATGCCACTGTTGGGGTGCAGCCAACCGCCGGCTCCGCCCGCCCCGCCCGCGCCACCGGCACCGCCCGCCACTGCGGACAAAGGCTTTATCGGCCAGCAAGTGGACAAAGCCTTGACACAAGCGCGCAAGGAACTGCGCGAGGGCAATCTCAGCCTCAACGGCGACATGAAAATCAATGTCAACGGCCACAATGTGAGCAGGCACACCAGTGGCCTGCCGAAAGGCGAAATCAGTCCGCAGGGCGATCTGTTGATTGATGGCAAGCCGGTCGCCATCACCCCGGCGCAGCGCCAGCAATTGCTGGCGTATCGCGGCCAGATCATCAACATTGCCGAAGCCGGCATGGCGATTGGCTCGCAGGGTGCCGATATTGCCGGCACCGCGCTGCAAGGCGTGGCCGGGGCGATTTTTGGCGGCGAAAAAGGCCAGAAGGATTTTGAAGCACGGATGGAGGCCGAAGGCAAAAAGATCGAAGCCCAGGCCATGAAACTCTGTGCCTATCTGCCGCCGATGCTGGCCAGCCAGCAAGCCCTGGCCGGCTCCCTGCCCGCCTTCAAGCCCTACGCCACAATGACCCAGGACGACATCAACGACTGCGGCAAAAAGGGTGACAAGGGTGTCGCTGTGATCAGTGACGACAGCAATAGCGAAGACGAAAAGCAGTAATCACCGCGCCACGCTCCAATCCCCGCTTCGGCGGGGATTTTTCTTTCCAGCCCTCACCCAATTCCGCCCCGCGTCAACTTGGCCGGATCCAGCAGTCGGCGCAGCGTCGCTTCATCCAGCCCACTGTCCTCCAACGCCACTTCCAGTACCGGGCGGTTTTCCGCGTAGGCGCGCTTGGCAATCCTGGCACCCTTCTCATACCCAATCACCGGGTTGAGCGCGGTGACCAGAATCGGATTGCGGTCCAGTGCCTGCTGCACATTCGCCTCGCGCACGCGCAAGCCGGCAATGGCTTTGTCGGCGAGCTCCTGCATGGCGTGGGCCAGCAAGCCGATGGCCTCATCCAAATTGCAGGCAATCAGCGGCAGCATCACATTGAGCTGAAAATTGCCGCTCTGGCCGGCAATCGTCACCGCATGGTGCAAGCCCATCACCTGCGCGCACACCATGCACAGCGCCTCGGGAATCACCGGGTTGACCTTGCCCGGCATGATCGAGCTACCCGGCTGCAAGATCGGCAATTCAATTTCCCCCAAGCCTGCCAACGGCCCCGAGTTCATCCAGCGCAAATCATTGCCCAGCTTCATCAGCGCCACCGCCAGCGCGTTCAACTGACCCGACAGTTCCACCAGGTCATCCTGCGCGGCCAGCCCTTCGAATGTATTCTTGGCCTGCTCGAATGTGCATTCCGTGGCCGCCGTCAGCGCCTTGGCCACGCCTTTGCCGAACTTGGGATGGGCATTGATGCCGGTGCCAATGGCGGTGCCACCAATCGGCAGGCGCCGCACGCGTTTCAAGCACCCTTCAATCCGCGCCTGCGCCGAGGTGAGCTGCGCCGACCACGCGGAAAACTCCTGCGCAAAGGTCAGCGGCATCGCATCCATCAAATGTGTGCGCCCGGTTTTCACCACATTGCCCAGCGCCTTGCCGCGTGCATCCACGGCCTTGCGCAGGTGCTTCAATGCCGGCAGCAAGGTGTGCTCGGTTTCCAGCACCGCCATCACCCGCAGGCTGGTGGGAATCACGTCATTGCTGCTTTGGCCCAGATTGACATGATCATTGGGATGCACCGCCCGCTTCGACGCAGCACTGGCCACATGCGCAATCACCTCGTTGGCATTCATGTTGGATGACGTGCCGGAGCCGGTCTGGTAGCGGTCAACCGGGAATTGGTCGGCATGCGCGCCACCGGCCACCGCCGTGGCGGCATGGATGATGGCCTCGCTCTGCGCCTTGGTGAGCAGGCCCAAATGCCCATTGACCACCGCGGCGGACGCTTTGACCAGCGCCAAGGCGCGGATGAACGCGGCGGGCATCGGCCGCCCCGAGATGTGGAAATTGTCCTTGGCACGCTGGGTTTGCGCGCCCCACAGCGCCGCTACGGGTACCCGCAACTCGCCCATGCTGTCGTGTTCGATCCGAAAATCCGTGCGCTTGGCCATGTGCGTCGTCCTCCTGTCGATCCGCCTAGGGTACGCCTCGGCGCTAGCCAAAGAACGCAGCCGAGCAAGCTCGGCTCTACAATAGAGGCCCGTTTCCAGTCCCTCGCCTCCATGTCCGACACCCTCACCGCCCTGTCCCCGCTCGATGGCCGCTATGCCGGCAAAGTGGACGCCCTGCGCCCGATCTTTTCCGAATATGGCCTGATCAAGGCGCGGGTGAAGGTGGAAGTGGAATGGTTGCTGGCATTGGCGGCTGAACCTGCAATCCCCGAATTGAAGCCATTTTCCGATGCCCAAATCAGCCGCTTGCGGCAATTGGCCGATGGGTTTTCGGTGGTGCATGCCGCCCGCGTCAAAACCATTGAAGCCACCACCAATCACGACGTGAAGGCAGTGGAATACTTCATCAAGGAACAGCTCAAGGACGATGCCGAGCTCGGGCCCGCATTGGAATTCGTCCACTTTGCCTGCACCAGCGAAGATATCAACAACCTCAGCTATGCACTGATGCTGAGCCAGGCACGGCAAGATGTGCTGCTGCCCAAACTCGATGGCCTGATCGAGAAACTGCGCACGATGGCGCACGACTACGCCAGCCAGCCGATGCTCTCGCGCACCCACGGCCAGACTGCCTCACCCACCACCCTGGGCAAGGAATTGGCCAATGTGGTGGCGCGCCTGCAACGCCAAGGCGAAGTGCTGGCCGGCTTGCCGATGCCGGGCAAGATCAACGGCGCGGTGGGCAATTACAATGCGCACAGCGTGGCTTATCCCGATATGGATTGGCCGGCGTTTTCCAAACATTTCGTCGAATCGCTGGATCTTGACTGGCAGCCCTACACCACCCAGATCGAGCCGCACGATGGCATCGCTGAACTCAGCGATGTGGCCAAGCGCATCGACACCATCCTGATTGATTTGTGCCGCGACATCTGGGGCTATATCTCGCAAGGCTATTTCAAGCAGGTGGTCAAGGCCGGCGAAGTGGGCAGCAGCGCGATGCCGCACAAGGTCAACCCGATTGATTTTGAAAACGCCGAAGGCAACTTCGGCATTGCCAATGCCCTGTTCGAACATTTCGCCGCCAAACTGCCGATCTCACGCTGGCAACGCGACCTGACCGACTCCACCGTGCTGCGCGCACTCGGCACCGCGTTTGGCCATCAGTTGATCGGCTTCGATGCCCTGCAGCGCGGCTTGAACAAGCTGATCATGAACGCCGAACGCTTGAACGCCGACCTCGACGCCAGTTGGGAAGTATTGGCCGAAGCCGTGCAAACCGTAATGCGTCGCCACGGCTTGCCTAATCCGTATGAACAACTGAAGGCGTTGACGCGTGGCCAGGACATCAATGCCACCACGATGCGCGCTTTCATCGAAACGCTGGACTTGCCCACCGACGCCAAACAGCGCCTGCTGGCGATGACGCCGGGCCGCTATACCGGCCTGGCCGCGTACTTGGCGCGGAGTATTTGAGCGTCATGCAGCTTGCGCGCACGTTTGCCGTACTGATGATGCTGCCGGCTTGCACCGTCAGCGCCGCCAAGCGCGAGCAGCCAGCGGTGCCACATTGTCCTGCCCATGCAACTGTCATGGACGGCTGGGATGACCGCGCACCGCCACGCAAGCTGTTTGGCAATACGTGGTATGTGGGCAGTTGCGGGCTGACGGCCTTGCTGGTGACATCCCCTGCAGGCCATGTAGTGATCGATGGTGCCAGCGAGGCCGCAGGCCCACTGATCGCGGCCAATATCCGTGCATTGGGTTTCAAGCCACAGGATGTGAAGTACATCGTCAACTCGCACGAGCACCGTGACCACGCCGGCGGTATTGCCTATTTGCAGCGCATCACCGGTGCAGTGGTGCGCGTGCGTGCGCCCGCGCTTGCCACGTTCCAGTCTGGCCACGGCGACCGCAGCGACCCGCAATTTCTGGATGGCTCCACGGTCTTTCCACCGGTTGCAAACACTGCAGTCGTTGCGGATGGCGAAACCATTCGCGTTGGCAGCCAATTGGCGCTGACCGCACATGCCACGCCCGGACACGCCGCGGGGGGTACCTCTTGGACATGGCGGTCCTGCGCAGGCAAGCACTGCCTCAATATCGCCTATACCGACAGCAGCAGTGCGATTTCGGACAACGACTTCCAATACTCTGCGCACCCGGCCTATGTGGCCGCATTTGAGCACGGCCTGGACACCATCGCCGCGCTGCCCTGCGACATCCAGATTGCGCCACATCCACTTGCAGTCAATTTATTTGCACGGATGCAAGGGCGCGCACCGCTGATTGATGCCAACGCCTGCAAAACTTACGCCGCCAATGGGCGCATCGCACTGGCTGCGCGCCTGCAACAAGAGCAAGCCGGGGCGAAGCCATGATCGAAATCGACGCCACCGGCAAAGGACTGCTGGGCATGCCCCCTGCGGTGTTCCTGCGCGACTACTGGCAAAAGCAGCCGCTGCTGATTCGCAATGCATTCCCTGATGTTGTCCCGCCGATTGAACCTGAAGACCTCGCCGGTTTGGCCTGCGAAGATGGCGTGTTGGCGCGCTTGATTGAACACGACAAACGCGACGACAGTTGGCGCGTGCGCCACGGGCCGTTTGCCGAAGACGACTTCCCTGGCCTGCCCGACCACGACTGGACCTTGCTGGTGCAGGATGTGGACAAGTGGGATGGCGATGTGCGCGCATTGCTGGCGCATTTCGAATTTCTGCCGCGCTGGCGGATCGACGACATCATGATCAGTTTTGCGGCCACCGGCGGTTCGGTGGGGGCGCATGTCGATCAATACGATGTGTTTTTGTTGCAGGCCCAGGGTCAGCGGCATTGGCAGATCGATGCCGGTGCACATCCGCCGCTGGCATGTCGCGACGATGTGGAACTCAAACTGTTGCGCGACTTCACGCCCAGCCATGACTGGGTGCTGCAACCCGGCGACATGCTGTATCTGCCGCCCGGGGTGCCGCACCACGGGGTGGCAGTGGATGCGTGTTTGACCATTTCGGTCGGGATGCGTGCGCCGGCAGCGGCCGAACTGCTGGGTGATTACGTGGATACGCTGGCTGCCGATGCCCCGGACGAGCTGCGCTACGCTGATCCCGATATCGTCCTGCCCAGTGACCCCAACGAAATCGACGCCGCCGCTATCCAACGTGTGCACGCGGCCTTGCAACAGCTGCGCATGGATGACCCCGACCGCTTTGGCGACTGGTTTGGCAGCTTCATCACCACCTATCGCAGCGCGGTGTTGCCGGTGCCCGCCGACAACCCGCCGCCTGGCGATGGGGTGGCACTGGCGCTGGCCGATGGCGCGCAACTCATCCGCCACCCTTGGTCGCGGATGGCGTGGCGGCAGGCAGCCTGCGCCAGCGACAACACGGCACGGCTGTATGCGGGCGGTGTTGCCTACCCGCTGCCCAGCGCCGACGCCCGTGTGCTGGCTGCCAGCGATACCATCGACGCTCCGCTGCATGCGGGCCTGAGCGATGCCGGGCGTGCCGCTGTCATCGCCTTGCTCGGTGCCGGGCACTACCAACTGATGCAGGAGGACGCCCCATGAACGACGCCAGTGACAACGCTGACAGCAGCACGCTGATTCGGGTCAGCGACCATCCCACCGCCATTGCTCTGGCCACCCAAATCGTGGCCAATGCCCGCCGCCGCGTGTGGATCCGCAGCCTGGATATGGAATCCTGGCTGTTCGACCATGCCGACCTGCTCACCGCGCTGCGCGACTTTGCCACCGCCGGCCGCGATGGCCAAGTGTTGATCCTGTTGCACGATGCCACCGCGCCGCAGGCGGCGCACGCCAAACTGCTGGAATTGGCGCAGCGGCTGCCCAGCGTGTTCCAGTTCCGCGAAGTGAATGATCCGGTCTATCGCGAAGATCGCAGCGCCATGCTGGCCAATGACACCGGCGGTTATTACACGCGCACGCTGGGTGAACGCGCCGAGGGGATTGCCTGCTTGGATGGGCGCGGCCGCGTACGGCAGTTGCAGCAACGCTTCGAAGAAATCTGGGAGCGTTCCCGACCCATAGCTGAATACAGGGCTTTGGGAATCTGAAACCGGCATTTTCTTGACCGGAATCGGTACTGCAGGCGGGGCCCTGTGGCTATAATTCCAATTCTTTGTTTGCGCGTATTCATTTTCAGCCTGTTTTTGTTTCTGGCGCAGACAAGCCCCATTCCCTTCCCCACCAATAGGTTGCTAGCCACCCCGTGGACAGTCTCCTCAAGCAGTTCGCTCAAACCTCCCAACTCGGCGCCAATGGCGCGTTCATCGAAGACTTGTACGAGCAATATCTGGTTGCGCCGGACAGTGTTGATGGCAAATGGAAACAGTATTTCGATGGCCTGCATGGCCGCGAAGCCGGTGATGTGCCGCACTCTGCGGTCATCGAGCAGATTGCCGAGGCCGGCAAATTGGCCGCCCGAGGCCAACTGGCCGGCAGCGCAGGTGGCGATGAGCGCGAACGCAATATCGGCCGCTTGATCACCGCCTACCGCTCACGCGGGCACCTGGCTGCCAAGCTTGACCCGCTGGGCATGGCCACGCCGGTCAACCCACCGGATCTGGATCTGGGTTTCCACCATCTGGGCCAGTCGGATCTTGCCGATGAGTTCAGCACCGGCGGCGTGGCGGGTCAGACGCGAATGAAGCTGCGTGATTTGGTTGCACACCTGCAAGCCACCTACACCGGCAGTATCGGTGCAGAGTTCATGCACATTTTCGAGGCCGACCAGCGGCAGTGGCTGTATCAACGGCTGGAAGCGGCCGGTGGCAATTACAACCTGGATGCCGATACCCGGCGCCGCACGCTGGAACGCCTGACCGCCGCCGAAGGTCTGGAGCGCTACCTGCACACCAAATACGTCGGCCAGAAACGCTTTTCGCTGGAAGGCGGCGATGCGCTGATTCCATTGATGGACACCGTCATTCGCGGTGCCGGCAGTGCCGGTGTCAAGGACGTCATCATCGGGATGGCCCATCGCGGCCGTTTGAACGTACTGGTGAACACACTGGGCAAAAACCCGCGCAAATTGTTCGATGAGTTCGAAGGCAAATTCGACCACGACGAACACGCCATTGCCGGAGACGTGAAATACCACATGGGGTTCTCTGCCGATGTCAGTACCCCCGGCGGCCCGGTGCATCTGGCGCTGGCGTTCAACCCCTCGCATCTGGAAATCGTGGATCCGGTGGTCGCCGGCAGCGTGCGCTCGCGTCAGGAGCGCCGTGGCGATCACGCCCGCAAGCAAGTCATGCCCATCCTGATCCACGGCGATTCGGCGTTTGCCGGCCAGGGTGTGGTGATGGAGCTGTTCCAGATGTCGCAGGCACGCGGCTTCACGGTGGGCGGCACCGTGCATGTGGTGGTCAACAATCAGGTGGGCTTCACCACCTCCAACGTGGAAGACACCCGCTCCACCCGCTACTGCACCGACATCGCCAAGTTCGTGGGCGCTCCGGTGCTGCACGTCAACGGCGATGATCCTGAAGCCGTGGTGTTTGCCGCGCAACTGGCGTTCGAGTTCCGCCAGCAATTTGCCAAGGATGTGGTCATCGATCTGGTGTGCTACCGCCGCCACGGTCACAACGAGGCCGACGAACCGTCGATCACCCAGCCACTGATGTACCAGGTCATCCGCCAGCACAAGACCACCCGCGAGCTGTACGCCGCGCAGCTGGAAGCCGCCGGTGTCATCTCCGCCGGTACGGGTACTGCCTTGGTGGATACCTATCGCAACAAATTGGACTCCGGTGAATGCACCACCGAAGTTGCCGCTGCACACAAACTGGCCCCCACCGATCCGCTGTACGTGGATTGGCCCAAGCTGCTCTCCGGCAAGCTCTCCGATGCCATCAGTACCGCCGTGGGCATGGACAAGCTCAAAGCGCTGGCCGCGCAAATCAACACCATCCCCAACGAAGTGCAACTGCACTCGCGCGTGGCCAAGGTGTATGACGACCGCCGCAAGATGGCCGCAGGCGAACAGCCCGGCGACTGGGGTTTTGCCGAAAACCTGGCCTACGCCACCTTGCTGGATGAAGGCTTCGCCCTGCGCTTGGTCGGCCAGGACGTCGGCCGTGGCACCTTCACCCACCGTCACGCGATCTTGCACGACCAGAAGACCGACAGTTATTACCTGCCGCTGCGGCAACTGGTCAGCTCACCCGAACGCGCTGCGGTGGTTGATTCGCTACTCAGCGAAGAAGCGGTGATGGCGTTCGAATATGGCTTCTCCACCACCGACCCCGACACCCTGTGCATCTGGGAAGGCCAGTTTGGCGACTTTGCCAATGGTGCGCAGGTGGTGATCGACCAATTCGTGGCTGCCGGCGAGGCCAAGTGGGGCCGCGTGGCCGGCTTGACCTTGCTGCTGCCGCACGGCTACGAAGGCCAAGGCCCGGAACACAGCTCGGCGCGGCTGGAGCGCTTCCTGCAACTGTGCGCACTGGAGAATATGCTGGTGTGCGTACCCTCCACCCCGGCGCAGGCCTTCCACATGCTGCGTCGCCAGCTGCACATGACCACCCGCAAACCGCTGGTGGTCATGAGCCCGAAATCGCTGCTGCGCCACAAGCTGGCAGTGTCCTCGCTGGAAGAGATGGCCAATGGCGAGTTCCAGCATCTGATTGGCGATGCCAACGCCGATGCGAAGCAGGTCAAGCGCGTGGTGTTGTGCTCCGGCAAGGTCTATTACGACCTGCTGGAAGACCAGCAAAAGCGCGGCAAGACCGATGTGGCCTTGGTCCGCGTCGAACAGCTCTACCCGTTCCCACGCACCCGGCTGGCCGCCGAACTGGCCAAGTACAGCAAGGCCAGCGAGGTTGTGTGGTGTCAGGAAGAACCGCAAAACCAAGGTGCCTGGTACCAGATCCAGCACCATTTGCGTGCCTGCCTGCAAGCCAAACAAACCTTGGGCTACGCTGGCCGGCCGCGCTCGCCATCACCCGCCGTGGGGCATATGGCCGACCATCTGCGCGAATTGCAGCAGCTGTTGGACGATGCCTTCACCAATCCCGTCGCCGGCGACACTGCCGCTGACTGACCTTCAGACCTATTTTCCGACAGGACGCCCATATGACCACCGAAGTCAAAGTCCCGGTTCTTCCCGAATCCGTTTCCGACGCCACGATTGCCAGCTGGCATAAAAAAGTTGGCGACACCGTCAAGCGTGACGAAAACCTGCTTGATCTTGAAACCGACAAGGTGGTGCTGGAAGTGCCCTCGCCGGTGGATGGCGTGATCAAGGAGATCAAGTTTGCCGAAGGTGCCACCGTCACCAGCCAGCAGCTGCTTGCGCTGATTGAAGAAGGCGCCGTTGCCGCAGCACCCGCACCCGCCGCACCGGCGCCCGCTGCACCGGCACCGCAGGCGACGGCTCCGGCCGCCGCCGCCCCAGCTGCGCCCGTCGCCGCTGCCGCCGCCGAGACCCTGCCGCCAGGCGCACGCTTTGCCGCCACCACCAGCGGCGTAAATCCTGCGGATGTCGCCGGCACCGGCCGTCGCGGCATGGTGACCAAGGAAGACATCGTCAACTACGCCAGTGGCAAGACCGCCGGCGTGGGTGGCGGCGCGCGCCCGGAAGAACGCGTCCCGATGACCCGTATGCGTACCCGCATCGCCGAACGCCTGATGCAGTCGAAAAACTCGATTGCGATGCTGACCTCGTTCAATGAAGTCAATCTGGCCAAGGTCATGCAGATGCGCAAGGAGCTGGGCGAGCAGTTCGAAAAGGCCAACGGCATCAAGCTGGGCTTCATGAGCTTCTTTGCCAAGGCCGCCGCCAACGCACTGCAGAAGTACCCGGTCATCAATGCCTCGGTGGATGGCAGCGATGTGATCTATCACGGCTATGCCGATATCAGCATCGCGGTGTCCACCGACAAGGGTTTGGTGACTCCGGTGCTGCGCAATGTCGAACGCATGGGGTTTGCCGAGATCGAACAAGGCATTGCCACTTATGCCAAGAAAGCGCGCGACGGAAAACTGGGTCTGGATGACCTGCAGGGCGGCACCTTCACGATCACCAATGGCGGCACCTTTGGTTCGTTGATGTCCACTCCGATCGTGAACCCGCCGCAGAGCGCCATCCTCGGCATGCACACCATCAAGGAACGTGCCATCGTCGAAAACGGCCAAGTCATTGCCGCACCGATGATGTACATCGCGCTGTCCTACGACCACCGCATCATCGATGGCAAGGAAGCCGTGCTGTTCCTGGTCGATATCAAGAACCAGTTGGAAAACCCGCACCGCATGCTGTTGGGGATGTGAGATGAGCGAACAACACACTTTCGACGTCGTCGTCATCGGTGCCGGCCCCGCCGGCTACCACGCCGCCATCCGCGCCGCGCAGCTGGGCCTGAAGACCGCCTGCATCGACGCCGCGCTGGGCAAGGACGGCAAGCCGGCGCTGGGCGGCACCTGCCTGCGGGTGGGCTGCATCCCGTCCAAGGCGCTGCTGGATTCCAGCCGCCAGTTCTGGAACATGGGCCACCTCTTCGACCAGCACGGCATCAGCTTCGAGTCGCCTGCGATCGACGTGAAGAAGATGGTCGCCCGCAAGGACGGCATCGTGAAGCAGTTCACCGGCGGCATCGCGGCGCTGTTCAAGGCGAACAAGATCACCGCGTTCTACGGCTTCGGCCAGCTTCAGCCGGGCAACATCGTCAAGGTCAAGCAGCACGACGGTTCCGAGGTTTCGCTTGCGGGCACCAACGTCATCCTCGCCGCCGGTTCGGATTCGATCGAACTGCCGTTCGCCAAGTTCGGCGAACACATCATCGACAACGTTGGCGCGCTGGACCTGGAGCAGGTGCCGAAGCGCCTCGGCGTGATCGGCGCCGGCGTGATCGGGCTGGAGCTGGGCAGCGTGTGGAAGCGCCTGGGCGCCGAGGTCACCATCCTCGAAGGCCTGCCGAACTTCCTCGCCGCGGCCGACGCGGAAGTGAGCAAGGTCGCCGCGCGCGAATTCAAGAAGCAGGGCCTGGACATCAAGCTGGGCTGCAAGTGCACCGCCACCGAGGTCAAGAAGGACGGCGTGCACATCAGCTACACCGATGACAAGGGCGCGGCGCAGGAACTGGTGGTGGACAAGCTGCTGGTGGCCGTGGGCCGCCGCGCCGCCACCAAGGGCCTGCTGGCCGAAGGCACCGGCGTGAAGCTCAACGAGCGCGGCCAGATCGAGGTCGACGCGCATTGCCACACCGGCGTCGACGGCGTGTGGGCGGTCGGCGACTGCGTGCGCGGCCCGATGCTGGCGCACAAGGGCTTCGAGGAAGGCATCGCGGTGGCCGAGCTGATCGCCGGCCTGCCGGGCCACGTCAACTTCGACACCATCCCGTGGGTGATCTACACCGAGCCGGAAATCGCCTGGGTCGGCAAGACCGAGGAGCAGCTGAAGGCCGAGGGCATCCCGTACAAGGCCGGCAGCTTCCCGTTCGCGGCGGTCGGCCGCGCGGTGGCGATGGCCGAGCCGGCGGGCTTCGTGAAGGTGCTGGCGCATGCCGAGACCGACACCATCCTCGGCATGCACCTGGTCGGCGCCAACGTGTCCGAGCTGGTCCACGAAGGCGTGCTGGCGATGGAGTTCAAGGGCAGCGCCGACGACCTGGCGCGCATCTGCCACGCCCACCCGTCGCTGAGCGAAGCCGTGCACGACGCCGCGATGGCGGTGCACAAGCGGGCGATCCACAAGGCCAACTAAGGCCGCCCGCGTCCCCGGACGGCGCCCTCGCGGCGCCGTTCGCATTTCGAGGTCCCGCTACGCCGATGCCCCTGCAGTTCCTGCTCAAGACGACGATCACGGTGGCGCTGGTGCTGCTCGCCTCGGGCCTCGCCAAGCGCCCCGGCCTGCTGGGCGCGCTGGTGGCGGCGCTGCCGGTGACGTCGCTGCTGGTGCTGGGCTGGCTGTACGTCGACACCGGCGACCCGCGCCAAGTGGCGCGGCTGTCGATGGATATCTTTTGGTTCGTGCTGGGCGGGCTGGCGTTCTTCCCGGCGCTGAGCCTGTCGCTGCGGGCCGGCTGGCCGGTCTGGGCGTGTTTCGCGGTGGCGGCGGTCGCCGCCTTCGCCGGCATGAGCGCCACCCAGGCGGCCTTGACCCATTTCAGGAGTGCAGGATGAAGACCCTCTGCGTCTATTGCGGTTCCAACGCCGGCGGTGATCCGGCCTACGCCGCGCTGGCCCGCGACTTCGGCGCGCGCCTCGCCCGCGACGGCATCGCGCTGGTCTATGGCGGCGGCAACGTCGGCCTGATGGGCATCGTGGCCGATGCCGTCCTCGCCGGCGGCGGTGAAGTGATCGGCGTGATCCCGCAGCAGCTGGTCGATTGGGAAGTGGCGCACAAGGATGTGACGCGACTGGAAATCGTGGATTCCATGCACACCCGCAAGGCACGCATGTTCGAACTGGCCGACGGCTTCGTTGCCCTCCCCGGCGGCTTCGGCACGCTGGACGAGATGTTCGAAATGCTGACTTGGCGGCAGCTGGGCCTCGGCAAGAAACCCTGCGCCTTCCTCGACAACAATGGCTTTTGGGAGCCACTGATGGCCATGCTGGACACCATGGTGCGCGAGCGTTTTCTGCACGCGGAGCAGCGCCACGACCTGTGGCAAGGCCATGACATCGATACATTGCTGACGTGGATGCGCAATTACATTCCGGCGCAGGCCGACAAATGGCTGGATGAAAAACGCCGCAGCCAACTCAAATTGTCATCGGAGGACGTATGAGCATTCCCTCGTCGTTTCGCGCATTCCGAATTCACAATGACGCGGCGGGCTACCGCAGCGGGCTGGAATCGATCGCGCTGACGGATCTCAACTCCGGCGAGGTGATCATCAAGACCGCGTACTCCTCCATCAACTACAAAGACGCACTGGCGGGTACCGGCCAAGGCAAAATCCTGCGGCAATTTCCGCTGGTGGGCGGGATTGATGTGGCGGGGCATGTAGTGACATCCACCGATGCGGCCTTCAAAGAAGGCGACGCGGTGCTGGTGACCGGCAGTGGCCTGTCGGAAACCCGCGACGGCGGTTATAGCGAATATGCACGGCTGGAGGCGAAGTGGGTTATCCCGTTGCCCACAGGGCTGAGCCTGCGCGAAGCGATGATCCTGGGCACCGCTGGCTTCACCGCTGCACTGGGCTTGCTGCGGATGGAAGACAATCGCCAAACACCGGCGCACGGCCCTTTGGCGGTGACGGGGGCCAGCGGCGGCGTGGGCTCGTTGGCATTGGCTATTTATCGCAAGGCCGGTTATGAAGTCCACGCGATCAGCGGAAAACCCGAGCATGCGGACTATCTGAAGTCGCTGGGTGCGCACGAAGTCTTGGGCCGCGACGCATTGGCCACCACCAAACCGATGGACACCGCCCGCTTTGGCGGCGGTCTGGACAATGTCGGCGGGCCGATGCTGGCCGCCCTGTTGGCGCAGACCGCACCCTACGGCAATGTGGCCAGTTGCGGGCTGGCGGCGTCGCACGAACTGCATGCCACGGTGATGCCGTTCATCATTCGCGGCGTGTCGCTGCTGGGGGTAGCCTCGGCCGGCACCGCGCGCGATATCCGTGAAGAGGTCTGGCGGCGGTTGGCGGACAGCTGGAAACCCGACAATCTGGACGCCATCTGCACCCGTGAAGTAGGCTTAGACGGTCTTGCAGAGGTATTTTCAGCCATGTTGGCCGGTCAATCCTTGGGCCGCAGCGTGGTGAGTATCGCAAACCCAGTTTGAGCTGCTTGCAGGCTACGCCGCGACCGCTACAATCCAATTGAATTTCCGGGGATTCCCATGGCACGCATTCTGATTGTTGACGATTCACCCTCCCAGCTGATGAGCATCCGTCGCATCGTCGAAAAACTCGGCCATGAAGCACTGACCGCTGAAGATGGAGCCGCCGGGGCGGAAGCCGCCAAGCGCGAAATTCCTGATCTGGTCCTGATGGACGTGGTGATGCCTAACCTCAACGGGTTTCAGGCCACCCGCGCCATTACCCGTGATGCCACCACCAAACACATTCCGGTGATTCTGGTGACCACCAAAGATCAGGACACCGACCGCGTGTGGGGCATGCGCCAAGGGGCCAAGGCGTACATCACCAAGCCATTCAACGAAACCGAATTGGCCAATCTGATCAACCAGTATCTGGGCGGTTCCGGCGCTGCCTGAACGCAGCGCACTGATCCCGCAGCCTGATCCTGCGCGCCTTACGCGCGCCGCCAATCCTCGCCAAACACATCGCGCATCTTGGCGTACGCCTTGCGCTGCGCATCCGTATGCGCCTTGGGTGCAAGAATCTCCAGTTCCACGATTTGATCGCCAGCGGCCGCAGTACCGGCATTGGGCAAGCCTCGTCCGCGCAAACGCAGCTTGCGGCCGGATTCGGAATCCGCCGGGATCTTCAGCTCCACCGCGCCGCCTAGGGTTGGCACGCTGAGGGTCGCCCCCAAGGCTGCCTCCCACGGGGCCACCGGCAGCACATGAATCACGTTGCTGCCATCCACCTCGAACTGCGGGTCGGCGGCATATTCCACCTCCAACAACAAATCACGCCCGGCATTGCCCTGCTTGGCCAAGCGGATCACTTGCCCGGGTTTGATGCCCTTGGGTACCCGAACTTCCAGGGTGCGACCGTTGACGGTGACACGCACGCTGCTGCCCGCGTACACCGATTGCAACGGTACCGCCAGTTTGGCGCGGGTATCGGCGGCCGGTGCGCCCCCGCGGGTATTTGAACGTGGGCCGCCACCCGCACGACTACCGCGCCCGAACATATTTTCGAAAAAATCAGAAAACCCGCCGCCAGCACCACCGCCTGCAAAAATTTCATCGAAATCCACGCCCCCGCCCGGTCCGTGCCCAAATCCGCCCGGTGGCGGGCGAACTTCGTCGCCCGGCCGGTAGCCGCCGGCGCGCAACTGGTCATACGCCTTGCGCTTGGCCGGGTCACGCAACGCCTCATAGGCTTCGTTGACCGCCTTGAATGATTCCTCGGCGCTTTTTTCCTTGCTGACATCCGGGTGGTATTTGCGCGCCAGGCGGCGGTACGCGGTCTTGATTTCCGCGTCGCCCGCGCTGGGTTCAACGCCCAGAATGCCGTAGTAATCTTTGAATTCCATGATTGCTCCTTGACCGGGTTTGCGCAGCAGGAAACATCCTGCGCTCCGCGCAACCCGGGGTACACTGTATTTTCATCGAAATGAGGCCCGAACATGCCGATTCAAGTTGGCGATCACATCCCGGAAGCCGTGCTTGCCTATATTGATAACGGCGTGCATCGGATCGATACCCATACCCTGTTTGGTGACCGCAAGTTGCTGCTGTTTGCGGTGCCAGGTGCGTTCACGCCCACTTGCTCCGAACGCCACCTGCCCGGCTTTGTTGAACAGTTTGATGCGTTCCGCACGCGCGGTATCGAAGTGGCCTGCATGGCAGTGAATGACCCGTTTGTGATGCAGGCCTGGGGCAAAAGCCAGCATGTCCCCGATGGCTTGCGAATGTTGGCGGACGGCAACGCCGATTTCACCCGTGCGTTGGGGCTGCAGATGGATGCCAGCGGCTATGGCATGGGCGTGCGCTGCAAACGGTTTGCGCTGTATGCCGATAACGGCGTGGTGCAAGGGTTATGGGTGGAAGCACCGGGTGAGTTTCGGGTGTCTTCGGCCGAGTACGTACTGACGCATTTGCCGCAGTGATTGCATCCCGCAAGCCGGTGCCTGATCGCCCGACTACTGCAAGATTGTGAAGCCCAAACTGTTCCACGCGCCGCTATCGGCCAGTGCTGTCAGCGTATGCTTGCCGGGGCTGGAAAATTCATAGGCCAACGGTTGCGCAGCCTCGGTTTCACCGATCCAACGCCCATCCAGCAACCATTGCACCCTGCCACTGGCACCGGTGGCACGCAGGGCCAATTTCACGCCGCCACCTTGGCCGGGAGGACGGATCAGCGTGGCGGCATCGTTCACGCCCTCAATGACCAGTGCTGTGGTGGCATTGCGGCCATCGTCCTCGCAATCGGCGGCCAGCGCCGGCAACGTGGCCGCCGCACGCCATGCCTGTGGCAACCATGGCGAGGCCAAGGCTGGCCAACGTGCGATCGAACGCGGAATGGATGCATGCGGCTGGCGGCAATTGGCCGACAGCCGCAGGCCGCTGTGCGCATCGACGTCGAAGTGTTCGATGCCGGGATTCCACAATCGCGCTTGGCGCTCGGCAAAGGTTGGCGGCACCACGCCATCCAACACCCACGCCTGCATGCGCTTGGCGCACAACGCAGCCGATTGCGTATCGGCAGCAAGGCCAGAGGGCCAGCAGATGGCGATATCGGACACGTTGCGCGGCATTGGCACGCGCACCGGATCGGTGGGTGCGTGCGGCAGACTGTCGATGACTTCGAACAACAACGGCAACGCGGTCACCGCGCCGTATTGGCCGGGCAAAGGCGTGCCATCGGGCCGCCCGACCCACACGCCGACGCTATAACGCGGGGTGCCACCCAGCGCCCAGGCATCGCGGAAGCCATAGCTGGTGCCGGTTTTCCACGCCACCTGCGGACGCCGGCCGCTATCGAACAACTCGCGGGCCTCGCCAGGGCGCGGATTGGCCACCAAGATTTCGCGCACGATCCACGCCGCCCCCGGCGATAGCAAACGGCGCTCGATCAGCGGTGCATCCTGGGTAAAGCGCACATGCCCGGCAATGCCAGCACGATGCAAGGCCGCAAATGCCCCCACCATGTCTTCCAGCTTGGCCCCTGTGCCGCCCAGGATCATGGAAAGATTCGGCGCTGCACCGGCAGGGAACTTCAGCACAAGCCCCGCGTGTTGCAGGCGTGCTGCAAACCGCGCCGGGCCAACCCGGTTCAACAGCTCTACCGCCGGTACATTGAGCGACAGTCGCAGCGCTTCGGCCGCACCAATGGGGCCATTGAATGCTTTGTCGAAGTTGCCGGGCCGATAGCCGTCAAACGATTGCGGTGCATCCAGCAATAAACTTTCGGAGTGGATCAGCCCATCCTCCAGCGCCATTCCGTACAAGAAAGGTTTGAGGGTGGATCCGGGCGAGCGCCACGCTTGCACCATATCCACATCACCCAAGCGCTGTTTATCACCGAAGGCGACTGAGCCGATATAGGCGCGCGCTTGCAGCGTGGCATTATCGATGACGAGCAAGGCAGCCGACGTGCGCGGCGGCAGGTCGGAAAAATAACTGGCCACGCGTTCTTCCAACGCACGTTGCAGGCCCGCATCAAGCGTGGACACGATACGCGGCAGCGTTGGCTGGTTGCGATGCAAACGTTGCGCCAGCAACGCTGCGTCCATCGGATTGCGCAGGCGCCGCGAGACCACGGTTTCAATGCGCGCATCGTCCGCTTGCGGCTTGGACCAAATGCCAAGCGCAGCCATGCGATCGAGCACTTTGTCACGCGCATGCTGGGCGGCTTCCGGGTTGCGATCCGGACGCAATCGAGTGGGTGATTGCGGCAATACCGCCAGCAACGCCGCTTCAGCATGCGAGAGTTGCGCGGCGGGCTTGCCAAGATAGGCCCAGCTGGCCGCTTCCACGCCTTCAATGGGGCCACCAAACGGTGCGCGCTGCAAATACAGGGTCAGGATTTGGCGCTTGGACAAATGCGCTTCCAGTTGCAGCGCACGCAACACTTGCCGCAGCTTGCCGCCGATGCTGCGGCTACTGCCATCGCGCAACGCGGGGTCGATGATGCGTGCTACTTGCATGGTCAAGGTAGAGCCACCCGAAACGATGTGGCGATTGCGCAACACCTGTGCCCCGGCACGCAACATCGCGATGGGGTTGATCCCGGGATGCTTCCAGAACCAGCGGTCTTCGTAACCCAATAACGCTTGCAGATACAACGGCGATACCGACTCGGGGCTGGCCGGGTAACGCCACACCCCATGTGCATCGGCAAATGCGCGCAGCGGGGTGCCGTCCCGTGCCACCACGACGGCTGCCGCATCGCGTGTTTTGGGCAGCGGTAATGGAAATGCGGCATCCAGAATCAGCAACGCCAACAACACCATCACCGTGCCCCAGCGTAGCCAGGGCAACATGCGGATGGCGGTGGCTTTGATCCTTCTTCCGAAACCGGAAGAAGGCCACTGGATCACGGCTGCACCACCGTGATGCGGTCAGGCACGGATTTACCCACACCACGCAGCTCGGGCCGGTACATGTCTTCCACCAGTGGCGGGGGGACGGTGTAACTGCCGGGGGTGACTGCACGCACCAAGTAGAACAATTTGGCGGGACTGCCGGCTTGCAGCTTCAATGCCGCCACATAACGATCATCGCGGAACTCCTCATGATTCAGGCTGGCCTCGTTTGCGCGGTCGCTGATGTTGATGCCATCCACCACCACGTCGGCCCACTGCTTGGCATCGCCCAGGTTGAAGTTTTCGATCTCAAGCCCGGCTGGCAACAAATCAGTCAGCAAGGCATCGGGCATGTTGCGGTCGGCGGTAATGACCACGCGCACGATCAAGGCCTCGCCCTCCTTCAGCGCACGCGGCGTCCACGGCTTGCCATCGGTGCCAAATAGATTGCGCTCGACTTTGATTTGTCGCGCATCCGCCGCCGGTGCTGTGCGCGGCACACCAGCTACATCCAGACTGGCGTAATACGGGCCTTCACCTTGCGGCAGGAAGCGCAGCCCCTTGGCTAGTGCGGCATAGTCAAGTTCACGGCTGAAGCCCTTGCTGGCAGCGATAGCTTCGTTCGCGCCGGCGCTGGTCAATGTGCCGGACACCAACTTTGTTTGCGAAACCAGCAGGGCTTTACCCAAACGCGCCAAGGCGATTTGTTCTTGCGTACTCAGCCACAACCACGGCGAAGCTGCACGCCGTGCTTCCAACTCGCGGCCCAGTTCAATCACCTTGGCGTCATACGCAGGCTTGCTGTAGCCGCGTTCGTGGGTGATGGCGATCATCAATGCAGCGTCGCGCAGGGGGCTGCCGTAATCGCCCAGCCAGCCTTGGCGATCCCCCTTGAACGCAAACCCATCGGCAATCGCTTTTTCGCCGCGCTGCTTGTCACCCTGCATCGCCAGCGCCAAGCCAAGCTGCACCAATGGCAGCCCTTTCAACGCATGTTTGCGATCGTTGTCGTACAAGCTGCGCAAGGTGCCCAACGGCGCGCGATTGACCCGGGCAAGGACATACCCGGCATACGCTTTGTAAGCAAACTGCAAGTACTCGCGATGATCGCGTCCGTAGAACCCGCTGCCGCCAGACAGCAAATCCTCATTGAGGCGTTGCAGGGCTTTTTGCAGCACGCCATCGGGTACCGCAAAGCCGGCTTGGCGCGCATCCAACAGGAAATCAACAATGTACGGGGTGAGCTGCGGGTCGGCGTTGTCGTCGTTGCCCCACATCGAAAAATGCCCATTGCCCAACTGCATCGATGCCAACCGGCCAAATGCGCCGTCCATGCGTGCACGGCGTTGCTCGGGCGTCAACCCGGTCACACCAAACCGTTGCGCGGTGTCGGCATCCAGCTCCAATGCCGCATAACCTTTGCTGGTGGTTTGCTCGGCGCAGCCATACGGATAATCCAGTGCGCCTTTGAGCGCCGCCCCAAACGGAATCGGTGGCAGCGCACTGACCAACATGCGTGCGTGCACCGAGCCGGGCATCAAACCCTCCGCAAGGCTGCCATCCATGCTGGCGGCACCGCCGGTGGCAAGTACCTGCGTGCGTGTACGCAACACCGACGGCCACGCCGGGCGCACCGGCAGATCATATTTGCGATCCACCTTGAAGCCGTTGCCTTCCACCCGCACCCGCACCTGCGCCACGCCGTAACCTTCCTGCGCAGACAACGGGAAACTCAGCGTCGATTTGGCTTCACTGCCCAACGTCAGGCTGCGGCTGCCTTCGGCAATCGTTGCCGGGCCAATGCCGTCGACTTGCAGCTTGAATGCACCCGGTTTGCCGGTGTAGTTGCTGATGTCCAGCGTCACCATGCCACGATCCCCCGGCGCCATCGCACGCGGCATGCTGGCTTCGGCGACGATCGGCGCGCGCACCACTACTTCCGCATCTTTATTGCCGTACTGCGTGTCGGAATACACCAAGGTGGAGACCCGCAAGGTGCCGTTGAAATCCGGCACATTCACCGCAACCCTGGCACTGCCCTTGGCATCCAATTGCACCGGGCCTGCGAACAGGTCCACGGTCTGCACCCGCGCCGTCGGGCGACGTGCCTGCGGCAGTGCGGCCAAGGCCATGTCACCACCGAAGCGCATGCGTGCAGTGGCACCGTCGAAACTCTCGATCACGCGGGCATAGATGTCATACGCATCCACCCCCAAGCGGCGCTGGGCAAAAAAGTGCGCATTGGCATCCGGCACCGGAAAGCGGGTGATGTTGAGGATGCCCACATCCACCGCCGAAACCGTCGCGAAGGCTTGCCTGCCCGCCAGCTGCGGTGCACTTACGGTCACCTGCAACGGTTGTTCAGGCCGCACTTGCGATGGCACCGTCAAGCCCACCGCAACCCGGCGCTGACTGCGATCCATCGGCACGAACACCTCGCCCACTGCACGTGCCGGGGTGATTTTGCTGGCGGCACTACCACCGCGCAGTACCAAGGCGGTGATGTAGATATCGTGCCGCTCCCAGTCCTGGGTGACGGGAATTTCGACCACGGTACCCGGTTTCACATCCAGCGACTGCACGAACAACATGCGATCGGATTCCACCATCACCAAGCCCTTGCCGGCATGCGGCGGGGTCAGCGTCACTTTCAATTTGTCACCAGCACGATAGGCGGGCTTGTCCAGCGCCAGCTTGACCTTGTCGGGGCGTGCATCCAGCCCGCGGTTTTCGTTGTCCCATCCCCAGCCGGCGTGGAACGGGTAGCGCATGGTCAATTGCGTGGCCGGGTCGAACACATCCAACCTGTAATCGCCCCACTCCACCGGCATATCAAAACGCAGCGCAGTATTACCAACATCCACGGTGCGGGTTTCAATGGTTTTGTAGCGGCGAGTGAAATCGTAATTCCAACCACTGCTGTCATCGTGGGTCCAGTGATAATCGCGCAGCTCGCGCACCAAACTCACCTTCAGGCCCTTGCCGGGTTGCGGTTTGCCGTCACGGCCATAGCGCATCAACTCAAAGCCGGCATTGGCATTGGGATTGGCACCCTCGACATCGTCAAACAATGGCCGCACGCCTACCAGCACATCCGCCGGCCATAAGGTGCGGCTGACGCTGCGGTTGACGCTGCGGCCACCGGATTCAAACAGGCTTCCGGCCACAATGGCTTGCACCGGGGTGTTGTTTTTAACCTCCGCAGGCAGTGGCAACTCCTGCCGCAGTTCACCCTTGGCATCCAGCTGCGCATCCACCACATCCTTGGCGTCTTTCGGCAGCACCACCGTCGGATCACCGAAGAACCAGCCCTTCAACGCCTCCAGCGGATGCTGGTCCACGCGTACCGCCAGTTTGGCGGTGAAGCGGTTGCCGGCAGCCGGCGCGCCGTACAGATACGCGCCCTTGGCCTGCAGCCGGAACGGCTGGCCGGGCCGCAGCACGGGCGCATCGCTATCCAGATCCAGCTTCATGCGCTCGGGCAGGAATTCCTCGATGCGCAGGCTCATGCCCTGGACCGCGTCCTTGCTGGCAGGGTCGGTACGGAACTCCACTTGCCAACGGCCAGTGGGGGCCTCGGCGGGAATGGTTTTTTCGAAACGGAAATAGCCTTGTGCACCCGGCTCGATCCGCGACTCAATGAAGGTCTTGCCGTCCGGCTGTTTCAATCGCACGAATAGCGATTGGGTTTTGCCATTCTTTGCTGGCACCGGCTTGCCATCAAAATCACGCAGCAGCGCCGACACGCGCACAGTCTCGCCGGGGCGATACAAATCACGCCCGGACCACGCGAACACATCGAACCACGCCTGTTCGCGGCCGCCCACTGCAAATTCAGATAGATCCAGTGCCGGCTGGTTGAACGACAACATCGACATGTCCTTGCCGCGCAATGCGGTCAGTACATGCGCGGCATCCAGCGTGTAGTTCAGCAGTGCGTTGCCATTGCTGTCGGTGCTGGCCTTGAAAATGGCCTCGCCGCGTGCGTCCAGCACCTGCAAGTCCACCCCGCCCAAGCCATCGCCAGTGGCAAGCGATGCGGTATGCACGAACACCTTGTCCTTGTAGGCGCGCACATGCAGGCCGATGTCGCTGACGCTGAAAAATGCAGTGTCAAATTCACCTTTGAACGAGCCGGTCTTTTTCATCACCGCGAAATACAGGCCCGGCTTTTGCAACTCGCCAATGCTCTGGATTGGCAGATAGGTCAATACACGCTCGTTGCGTGCGCCACCGAGCACAAAGCGATTCATGTACACCGGCTCGGCCAATTTCGAGATTGGCGAGCGGCTGTCGGCATCGTCCGGATCGTACCAGGACGGATCCAATTCCCAATTGCTGCGCTTGCCCGCACGCTGATATTCGGCAAAGAACTTTGGCAACGCCGTATCGCGCACGCGCAGAAACTCGACGTCCACCTCATCCACATTCACCGACACCACCGGCAAACCGCGTGATTCCTTCGCCGGAATCACACTGCCCTGCGAAGCAAACCCCACCACCGGCTCCAACTCGCCGGTGTACACCTTCAGCTCAACATCCTTGCCCAAGGTCGTGCCATCAGCGGCGGTCAGCGTGCCGGACAATTTCAGGGTATAGGTTTTGTTGGTTTCGACATTCGGATAGCGCAGCGTTTTGCCGTCATCGCCAAGCGCCCAACCACTCCGATCTTCGCCGCTGGCATCAATCAATACCAGCTTGTCAAACTCTTGCGTGCCCACCAACGGCCGCGAGAACTCCACCGCCACCGTCAGCGCATCCGAGCGCTGCTCCGGATACGCGCGCACCACCGCAAAGCCCTTGACCGCTGCGCGCTCTGCCTTGATCGCCTCGCCACTGGCGGTGGGCAGTTGCCCTTCTGTATTGCGTTTGCAGGCAGCCAGGCCGAGCAGCAGGTTTGCCAGCAACACGGCGGTGAGCAGAGAACGCAGCAGCGGGATCCTTGAACGAGGCATGGCGATTCCATCGCAGAGAACTGGGTTTGAGTATAGGACGCGAAGCACGCGAATTTCAGGACGTGAGTTTG
>NZ_CALMPC010000017.1:0-15824 GCF_937872235.1 uncultured Thermomonas sp. | reverse complement strand
CCCATCGACGGACTGGGCTTTGCCTTGGACTATGCCCGCAGCCTGCGTGACTTGGGCCGCGAGCTGGGTTTGAAGCAGGCCTTGCAAGCGCGCGCTGGCCTGCATGTAGGCGAAGTGTTGCAATGGGAAAACAGCCGCGACGCGGTGGCGCTGGGTGCCAAGCCGGTGGAAGTGGAAGGCTTGGCCAAACCATTGGCGGCGCGCTTGATGAACCTGGCGCGGCCGGGGCAAATTCTGCTGTCGGCCACCGCCGAACCGCTGGCGCATCGCGCCGTACGCGAATTGGGTGTGCGCGGCGACACCCTGGTGTGGAAATCCTACGGCCGCTGGCGCTTCAAAGGCCTGCCGGAAGCGCAGGAAGTGTTCGAAGTGGGCGAGCCCGGACTGGCCCCGCTGCGGATGCCGGCACACACCCCCAAGGCATGGCGTGACCTGCCGCTGTGGCGGCGGCCGGTGGCCTTGGCCGCCGAGGCGATGATGGCGGCCGGGCTGGCATTTGGCGCGTGGTTCTTGATGCACCCACAACCGGCGATTGCATTTGCCGAACGCGATTGGGTGGTGGTGGGTGACCTGCGCAACCTGACCGGCGATACCAAGCTGGACGAATCGCTGGAGCAGGCATTCCGCATCAGTTTGGAGCAGTCGCATTACGTCAACGTACTGTCCGATCTGAAAGTACGTGAAACCTTGGCGAATATGCAGCGCAAGGCGGACGTGCCGGTGGATCGTGCGCTGGGTTCCGAAATCGCCCTGCGGGATGGTGCGCGCGCACTGCTGCTGCCCACCGTGGCCGAAGTTGGTGGCCGTTTGCGGGTGAGTGCCGAAGTCATCGACCCACGCACCCAGACCACGGTGTACGCCGTGATGGCCGATGGCCGTGGCGTGGAGTCTGCGCTGGGCTCGATCGACCAGGTTACCGACCAGTTGCGTGGCAAGTTGGGCGAGGCCTTGCAAAGCGTGCAAAAGACCTCGGTGCCGCTGCCCAATGTGGCCACCCCCAGCCTGGAGGCGTTGAAGGTATTTGCGGTGGCGCGCAATGCGGCCAATACCACCCGTGATCGTGAACAAGCGCTGGGCTTGTATCGGCGCGCGCTACAACTGGATCCGCAGTTTGCATTGGCGCATGCCGATATGGCGAGATTGCACGCGCAACTGGGCGAGGTCGAGCAGGCGCGTGACGAATGGCGCAAGGCACTGGCTATTCCTGCACGACTGTCGCCGCAGGAAAAAATGAGTGTCGAGTTGATGCTGCTGCAAAACAGCGGGCCGGAAATCTATTTCGGCAAAGCGCAGGAATATTTGACGCTGTACCCCGATGACTTCAGCATCATCAGTCGTTTGGCGACGAATTTGTGGCATCAGCGTAATGATTTTCGTGCTGCCGAGGCGATGGTGCGGCGCGCAATCAAACCTCAATATGAGCGTAGCAACTCCGCACGATACACCTTGGGAATTTTCTTGTTGGGGCAAGATAAATTTGATGCGGCATTGGTCGAATTCCAGCACGCGCGGCAAGCCGGATATACAGGCGGGGGCGAGTTTTACGCCCGCGCCTACGATGCGCGCGGCCAGCATGCCGAAGCCGACAAGGTGTATGCAGCCAGTACCAGTGGGCGCCAAGGTTGGCAGAATGATGCGGCGGTATCGACTTGGCTGGATCGTCAGCAATGGGTACCGGCGCGTGAAGCAGCGCAAGCATGGTATGACCGCGCAAGTGCCAATAACGATGTGTTGGAAACCCTGCGTGCACAGGCTGCATTGGCGAGTGTAGGCGTTTTTTCAGCCGATTCGGGTGCTACGCGTGGGCTGCAATCGTTGCTGGCGGCGGTGGACAGGCAATCGGAGGCGGTAGATGCAATATATCCCCCGGCCTCGACCGAGCTCCGCATGTATGCCGGTTTGTTGGCGGCCTATCGTGATGACCGAGCAGGTGTCGATGCCGCACTGCGCAGCACCGATGGCAGTGTGGCAGTGCGTGAGTTCCCAACACTGGCACAGTTGCGGCAAGTGCTATTGGCAGAGCAGGCGCGCCTAAGTGGTCAGCCGAAAGCGGCAGTGGCTCGGTTGCAATCCTTGGCCAAACAAGACACGGCGTTAGTGGCCGTGCACTGGGCATTGTTGCGTGCTGAGCGTTCTGCGGGGAATGCGGTCGGCATGCAAAGTCAGGCAAATTGGCTGGCCACGCATCGGGGGCGCGTGCTTACCGAAGCAACGACGACGGAAGTGTTGCGTTTCTTTAATGTGGCAATCAGAGAGTAGAAGCATGCAGCGGACTCATCCCCGTTTTTACGGGGATGAGGTGGCGCATTTTTGTGCTTCCGCGTTCAGCCGATCTGCTGGCTAGCAAAAATACAGTCGGCACTTTGAATGGCGGTTGCTGCTGCCTCCAATTTGCTCCGCTGTGCCTTGATTTGCTCAGCAGAGGCGAGTGTTTCGCCCGGCTTGAGCTGCATGCAAGTGGATGCGTCCGTATAGCCTAACGAACGCAGCGCTTGTTCCGGCGATTGCTGGAACTGTTGGCGGAAGGCGTCGTTGCTTTCGAGATTGTCTAGAAGCTTCTTGACCAGTTGCGGATGCAGACCGGCCGGCGGGATTTTGTCTTGTGCCACGGTGTTCCCCCTCGGTGAATGGAGCGTGGACAATAGCACCCAAGTGTTTAAAGGGAGTGTGCAATGCAGGTCAGGCGCTGTGCTGTGGTATGGCTGGAACCGCGCGAGGTGGCCAGCTTCCAATTGGACGATCTGCTGGCCGGTGGCACCGGCGTGGTGGCGCGGCTGTGCTGGTTTGCACATGCGCCGCATTTGGGTGCGGCGGTCGAAGTGGATGCCGATTGGGTGCCGTTACTGGGTGCTTTGGGTGCACAGGATTGGCTGCAACGCGATGTGCTGGATGCACGCCATGGCGGCGCGGCGGTGGACGCTTTGCTGGCGGCCGGATTGTTGCAGGCCAAGCCTGAAAGTGCCGCCGACATCGACACTGCGGCAACCGACGCCGTTTACCGCGCCCAAGGCTGGTACCCGGCAGCGGCGGTGGCCCATATGGCGACCCGCTGGCAGGGGATCGATGGCCCCAGCAGCATGGCCGAGCAAGATTTGGACAGCAATGAAGGCCTGTTGCGTCAGCACGGCGCACCGCCACCGCGTGAGCCGGAGGCGGTGGGCACCGACACCGCACTGCATATGCCGGTGCCGGTACGCGATGGCTTCGACACCTTGCTGGACAGGCGTGCCACGTGCCGCAATTTTGATACCGAAGCGGTACTGCCGCTGGCAACGTTTTCGCAACTGATGGCGCGGGTGTTTGGCGCGCGTGGCAGCGGACACCCCGCGCCGGACTTCACGGTATTCAAGCGCACCAGCCCGTCCGGCGGTGCGCTGCATCCGACCGAATGTTTTCTGATCGTGCAGCGGGTGCAAGGCATCGCACCGGGCTTGTACCGTTACCGCATCGATGGCCACGCGCTGGAACCGGTGACCGCGCAGATTGCACCGCCGCAACCGGGGGATGTGGGTACGCAGGTCTTGGGGACGGCCGCCGCACGCGCATGGACGCAGGACGAGCTGTACGCTTTTGCCAAGATCGCGGTGGCCGGGCAGGATTTTTTCGCCAACGCGCCGGTGCTGTGCATTTTGGCGCCGCGCTTTCATCGCAACTTCTGGAAATACCGCAACCACGCCAAGGCCTACCGCGTTTGCGTGCTGGATGTCGGCCACCTGTCGCAAACCTTGCAGTTATGTGCCACCCAGGCGGGGCTGGGGCCGTTTGTCACCGGTGCGATCAACGAAGTCGATATCGAACGTGCGTTCGGTATGGCCAGCGACATGCAAAGCCCGCTGGCGGTGTGTGGGTTTGGTGCGCGTGCGGCAACCTTGGTCAAATCCGAGTTTGATCCCAACCGGCTGGTGTGGCCACGCACCCACATCTGACCTTTGCTAGGCCGCTTGTCGGCTGCCACTGCCGCGCTCCAGTTTGCGATAACCAATCGCCTCGGTCAGGTGCGGGGTGTCAATGGCCTCGCTGCCGGCCAAATCGGCAATCGTGCGTGCGACCCGCAAGATGCGATGCAGCGAGCGTGCCGACAATTGCAGGGCATCCACTGCACGCTCCAACAGGGCAGAGTCGCGTGCGGTCAGCCGACAAAACGCATTGGTCTGGCTTTGATCCAGCTGCGCATTGGCGTGGTCACTGCGCGCCAGTTGCCGGTTGCGTGCAGCGATGACGCGCACACGCACGCTGGCACTGGTTTCACCACTGGGGCCATCGGTGCGCAGTTGGGTGGGCGGCAGACGCGGCACTTCCACATGCAAATCGATGCGTTCCAGCAATGGCCCGGAAATACGCGCACGGTAGCGGCGGATTGCCTCGTCATTGCACAGGCAACGCCCGGACGGATCCCCGGCCCAGCCGCAGGGGCAGGGATTCATCGCCGCCACCAATTGAAATCGTGCCGGAAAGTCGCAATGCCGCGCCGCACGCGAAATACTCACGCTGCCAGATTCCAAGGGTTCACGTAGAACCTCCAGCGCATGCCGGCTCCATTCGGGCAGCTCATCCAAAAACAGCACGCCGTGGTGGGCCAATGAAATTTCACCGGGGCGCGGATCCGCGCCGCCGCCCACCAAGGCCACCGCACTGGCGGTGTGGTGCGGGTTGCGAAACGGGCGTTGCCGCCAACGCGCCAAGTCCAGCCCGCGGCTGCTGGCCGAGGCAATACTGGCGGTTTCCAGCGCTTCGGCTTCGCTGGGCTCGGGCAGGATGCCGCACAGGCGCGAGGCCAGCAGGGTTTTCCCGCTGCCGGGTGGGCCGACCAACAGCAAGTGGTGATTGCCCGCGGCGGCAATTTCCAGTGCGCGCCGCGCCTGGGTTTGCCCGCGCACATCGGCCAAATCGGGGGGTGTGGCGGCGACGCCGGGTTGTGCTTGCGCCAATGGCAAGGTTTTGCGCGCCTCCAGGGCGGCACACACTTCCAGCAGGGTGCGTGCGGTGCGCACTTCCACCGAGGTGGCCAGTGCGGCCTCAGCACCGTTGCCGGGCGAGACCAGCAGACGGCGCTGGCAACTGCCGGCGGCCAAGGCCGCGGCCAGCACGCCGTCCACCGCACGAATTTCGCCGGTCAGTGCCAATTCGCCCAGAAACTCCCAGCCGTCCAATGCCTCACAGGGCAACTGCCCACTGGCGGCCAGGATGCCCAGCGCGATTGCCAAATCAAAGCGGCCGCCATCTTTGGGCAGGTCGGCAGGCGCAAGATTGATGGTGATGCGGCGCGCCGGAAATTCGAATTGCGCGCACTGGATCGCCGCACGCACGCGGTCTTTGGCCTCGCGCACCGCCGCTTCCGGCAAACCCACAATCGACATCGCCGGCAGCCCCCCGGCCAGATGTACTTCCACCCGAACTTCAGGCGCACGCACGCCTACCCGCGCACGGCTGTGCACGATCGCAAGACTCATGGGGGCGCTCCTCAGTGGTGGGCGCTGTCGTTGCTGCTGGCGCAGGACTCGGCCAGTTCAGCCAATTGTGCTTCCAATGCGTCGAGCTTGTCGCGGGTACGTGCCAGTACCGCGCGCTGCACGTCAAATTCCTCGCGGGTCACCAGATCCAGCTTTCCCAAACCGGCCTGCAGTACCGATTTGAAATTCTGCTGCAATTCCTCGCGGCCTTCACGCAAACCCGGCGGGACCAGACTGCTGAGGCGGCGGGCAAGTTCATCGAGTTGCGATAAGTCGATCATGTGGGGTTGGCTCATGGCGGTCTCCTGCGGATGTATGCAGCATGGGCAAGCACGCTTGCCACTGCCATCAGTGCAGGCCGCATGCGGGGGTGGGATTAGTCCGCAGCGTACGTGCAGTATGCCTTGCGCCGGCAGGTTATGCTCACGCTACCGATCAGGAGATGTGGCAATGAAGATGGTGATGGCGGTGATCAAGCCGTTCAAGTTGGACGATGTGCGCGAAGCGCTGGCCGAGGCGGGTGTGGCCGGCATCACCGCCACCGAGGTCAAGGGCTTTGGCCGCCAGAAAGGGCACACCGAGTTGTATCGCGGGGCCGAATACGTGGTCGATTTCCTGCCCAAAATCAAGCTGGAGGTGGCGGTCACCGATGATCAGGTGGAGGTTGTGACGGAGGCCATCATCAAGTCTGCCGGCACCGGCAAGATTGGCGATGGCAAAATTTTCGTATGGGATTTGGAACGCGTGGTGCGTATCCGCACCGGTGAGCTGGATGGCGATGCGCTGTAAGCCGCGGCTAAGCCGCCGCCTTGCGGATCAACTCTGATGGTGTGCGCCACGCACGCACACCGGCATGCACTGCCAGTACGATGGCCCAGCTCAACCACAGCGTCCACAACACGTGTGACAAAAAGTGCGCGCCGCGCATCTGCTGCACCAAACCCATCGCCAGGATCAACCCCGAAACCGCAATCCAAACGGCCAGACTGACGCGCGGTCGCGCTGGATAAAAGAACAACACAAACGCCAACAACCAGCTGCCGGCGGAGACAAACCCGGCCGGAAAGCAGTGGCCGGGCTGTGGGATGTACGCAAGCAGCGCGGCAAAGGGATCGTAGTAGGGGGCATGGCCACCATAGCGGTCGATATCCCACGGGCAGTGCATGGGGCTCAGGCGCTTGCCGATACCAACCAGCAGTGGCACCACCAACGCCGAGATCGCCACCACCCGCCAGCGCAGTGCATCGGCGTCACGCCGATGCTTCCATGCTTGCCAAAGAGTTGCCAGTGCGGCGATGTTCAGGACATAGCGCAACCAGGTATGCATCAGGGTGCTTGTCCACCACGCATTACGCAGCGGCCATGCCTCACCGGTGGCCGAGTGCCAAGCATCTTCCAGTTGCACATCCAGCGCGGTCAGATGGAACAGCAAGGCAAGGCAGATGCCGGTAACCGCCAGCAACAGCATGTGTTGCCGATAAAACCGGCTCCAGACGATTGGCACGGAATGCACCTGGCTCAGCTCACGGAAAGTGCGCCAGTATGCGGCAGATGGCCTGCGAAGAGTGCAGCCAAGCTCAATACTCGATGCGGTTGCCGCCGCTGTGTTTGGCACGATACAGCGCACGGTCGGCGCGTTGGATCAGTGCGTCGCTGGACTCGCCATCTGCCAGCACTTGCGCAGCGCCGATACTCACGCTGATCCGCAGACCGGGGTCGATACCGTCAAAGTGCAGTGCTTGCGTGGCTTCGCGCAGGCGTTCTGCCACCGCCAGTGCTTTGTTCAAATCGGCATCCAGGCACACCACGATGAACTCTTCGCCGCCGACGCGGCCCAATGGGTCGCGATTGCGCAGCTGGGTCTGCCAGGCGCGGGTGACATCGCGCAATACCTGATCACCGGCAGCGTGGCCAAAGCGGTCATTGATCGATTTGAAGCGATCCAAATCCAGCATCAACAGTGACATCGGCGAGTGCTCACGCTGCGCCGATGTCAATGCGCGCACGACTTCGCGTTCGATCCCGAGGCGATTGGCAATCCCGGTGAGTGGATCTTGCAAGGTCAGATCCTGCAACTTTTTGGAGCGTTGCCATTGTCGCCATGCCATCGAACACAGCAGGGCCAAGAGCAGGAGTGCAAGCACGATGGCCAGCCACTGCCAATGGCGCACGCGCTCAAGTGCCTTCAGTTCTTGCTGGCGTACTTCGGCCTGTGCCCGCAGCTGGCGATTTTCGAAATCAGTGCGCCGAATCGCGTCCTCGAATGCCATCATCTGGTTTTGTTCAAGCTGCATCTTGCTGCGCAGCTTCATTTGCAGGGCATGGAATTTTTTGAAGTCCTGCAGTGCGGCGGCAGGCTGGCCCAGGGCCTCCTCACTGCTGGCCTGCGCTTGATGCAGCTGGGCCAGATAGCGCTCGTTGCCATTGGCCTGAATCAAAGGCAAGGCCTGCTGGTAGCGCTGCAGAGCTTGCGCATACTGGCCCTTGGCGGCCAATGCCCGCCCGGTGAGCAGAAGCAGCATGTCGTTGCTGGAGTTGTCCTGATCCGCCAGGTAGCCGGTGCGGGCCTGCTGCAATGTCGAGAGTGCCGCATCAGGCTTGCCCAGCAGGATTTGCGCCTCGGCAATGCCTGTGCGTGCAGCATTCACGCTGCTGGTGTCGGCGTGTTGCTGGGCAATGCTGACCGCTTGCGAAAAGGCGGATAACGCCTTGCCCGGCGCAGACGTTTCCAGTCGCAAAAAGCCTAGTTGCAACAGGTTGGTGGCCTCGGCTTCGGTATCGCCGATGGCGCGCGCGCGTTGCTGGGCCGCAGTGAAATAGCTTGCAGCACGATCCCAGTCGCCCATCCGGCGGTAGGCCACCGCCATGCTGAACATCAGCGGATTCACTTCCTGGGTGATGCCGGCTCTGCGAAAAGCGGTGCGGGCGCGCTGAAAATCCAGCATGGCCTTGGCCTGTTCACCCAGCAACGAGAGCAGATCGCCACGCATTTCCAGTGCTTCGGCGAGCAGCTGGGGCTCTTGGTGCTCCTTGAGCAGGTGGATGGCGGTATCGATTTCCGGCAACCCCTGTTGGCTGCCGTCGAGCAACATGATGTAGGTTGCAAGGCACAGACGTGCGCGCGCTTCCGATGCCACGTCGCCAGCGCTGTGTGCCAGTTGAACGGCTGTCTTGGAATAGTCGCGGCCGCGGTGTGCGTCCTTCCATTGCAGACTGTTGCAGAACACCGAGCGAAAGTGGATATCGCGTGCCGGGTCATTGGCAGGCAGCAAGCTGCGCAGACGCACGAATTCCGCTTCGATGGTGGCACTGGGTACGTCCAGGAATGCAGGGCCATTCAGCTTTTGAAACGCGGCATCGAAGGCCTTGGCATTGCCCGTGGCTGCTTGCGGGGACGCCGTTGCGGCGGTGCACGCCGCGACCGGCCACGCCAGCAGCACCGCCAACAGACTCAACCGAAGCGACACCCATCGCACAGTAATGACTCCCCCACTGTCTAGAACAACAGGCCAACCTAACCGGTTAGAACGAGTCTTGAACGTGTGAGCGGTCGCAATTTGCGGAGTTGACCTACTGGCGGTACTCAGCCCGCCAGCGCTTTGGCCACAAACGGTGGCAGGCTTTGCGCACCCGTGTGCAGGTCGGCGGTGTAGTACAGGGTGGCAAAGCCCTTGCTGCGGGCATCGTCGATGCGGAAGTTGAAACCGGCATTGGCGGTCTTTTTTGCCATCGTGCAGCTCCACCAGCCGGTGGGGTAGCAGGGCTGCGGGAACGGCAGGGTCTGGAAGCTCTGGAAGCCGGCCTTGCCCATTTCCACACGCATCGCCTTGATCAGGTCCAGCAGCACCAGCGGCGATTCGCTCTGCTGGACCAGGATGCCGTCGTCTTTCAGTGCGCGGTGGCAGCTGGCGAAGAAATCCTTGTTGAACAGGCCCTCGGCCGGGCCGACCGGGTCGGTGGAATCGACGATCACGATGTCCACGCTACCCGGCGCGCAGTTGGCCATGTAGGCAATCCCGTCGTCCCACAGCAGCTCGGCGCGCGGATCACCGTTGGATTCGCACAGCTCGGGGAAATACTTCTCCGCCATGCGCGTGACCTGTTCGTCGATGTCGCACTGCACGGCTTTCTCCACGCCCGGATGGCGCAGCACCTCGCGCAGGGTGCCGCAATCGCCGCCGCCGATGATCACCACGCGCTTCGGATTGGCGTGGGTGAACAGCGCCGGGTGCGCCATCATCTCGTGGTACAGGAAGTTGTCGCGGCTGGTCAGCATCATCGCGCCGTCGATCAGCATGACGTTGCCCCAGTCGGTCGATTCGTAGATCTCGATGTTCTGGAACGGCGACTGCACCTCGTCGAGCTTGCGGGTGACGCGGAAGCCGATCGACGAACCGGCTTTGTCAAAATTTTCGTGCAGCCAGGTGGCGTCGGTCATGGCGAACTATCCTTTGGAATGGTGCTTGGGCGCGGATTGTAGCGGGAATCGCCCGGGCGCCCGGTTATTCTTGTCTCAGTTCGGGCTGCCGGCATACACGGCAGGCCCGCCATCCTGGTGTTGCAAGGGAGTTCCGGCATTGGATACAGCAGCGTTCGATAGCCTCAGTGCCACCCAGTTGATGGCCGCCGGCAGCCGCAAGTGGACGGCGTTTCCCGGCTGCATCGGGGCGTTCGTGGCGGAAATGGACTTCGGCCTTGCGCCGCCGATCCGCCAGGCCCTGGACAAGGCGATGGCCGATGGCCTGACCGGCTATCTCACGCCAAAGTTGCTGCAAGACTTGGGCGAAGCCTGCGCGCAGTGGCAGCTGGCGCAGCACGGCTGGGCGATCCGGCCCGATGACGTCAACGTGATGCCGGATGTGCTGAGCGCGCTGGAAGCAGTGCTGCGGCATTTCCTGCCGGCGGGCACGCCCGTCATCGTGCCGGTGCCGTGCTACATGCCCTTCATCCCGATTTTGAACTGGGTGGGCAATCCGGTGATCCAGCTGCCGATGCTGCGCACGCAAGACGGCTGGCAGATGGACGAGGCCGGGCTGGATGCCGCGTTTGCCGGTGGCGCCGGGCTGTTGCTGCTGTGCAACCCGCATAACCCCATTGGCAAGGTCTATACCCGCGACGAATTGGCGCGCATCAGCGCGATTGTGGCGCGCCACGACGCCCGCGTGTTTGCCGATGAAATCCACGCGCCGCTGGTGTTTGAAGGGCAGCGGCATGTGCCGTATGCCGCGCTGAACGAGGCGGCGGCACGGCAGGCGATCACGGCGGTATCGGCCTCGAAAATGTGGAATCTGGCCGGCCTGAAATGCGCGCAATTCGTGTTCACCCGCGACCAGGATCGTACGCTGTGGCGCAGCATTGGCCACCATCTCAACGATGCCACATCCACATGGGGCGTCATCGCACACACCGCCGCGTGGGCGCACGGCGAGCCGTGGCGGCAGCAGGTGCTGGCGTATCTGCAGGGCAACCGTGACCTGTTGACCCGGCACTTGGCCGCGCACCTGCCACAGATAGGCTATACCCCCGCGCAAGGCACCTATCTGGCGTGGCTGGATTGCCGCGCACTGGCACTGCCGCCCACACCGCAGGTGTTCTTCCGCCAGCACGCCAAGGTGGCAATGACCGACGGCGGCGATTGTGGCGATGGCGGGCAGGGCCATGTGCGCTTCAATTTCGCGCTGCCGCGCCCGTTGCTGGTGCAGGCCGTGCAGCAGATGGCACAGGCGCTGGCCACGCGTTAGCTGCCACACAGGCAGGCGCGGCGCGGGGGGCCTACAATGCGCATCCTTTCTGTGCCGCCGGTAGTCCGCCATGTCCGATTGGTCGCTAGACCTTGCCCGCAAGACCTACTCCATCCCGCATTGGTCGGATGGGTATTTCGATGTCGATGCGCAGGGCCGGATTGCGGTGCGCCCGCAGCGGGAAGGGCCAATCATTGCCTTGCCCGAGGTGGTGGATACGGCGATGGCGCAGGGCGCGAAGTTGCCCATGCTGGTGCGCTTTCCGGACATCCTGGGTGACCGTCTGCACAAACTGCAGGCGGCATTCGCGCAGGCCCAGACAGACTGGGGGTACGCCGGCGGCTACACCGCGATCTACCCGATCAAGGTCAACCAGCACGCCGGCGTGGCCGGCACCTTGGCCAGCCATCGCGGTGAAGGCTTTGGTCTGGAGGCCGGCAGCAAGCCGGAGCTGATGGCGGTGCTGGCACTGTCGCGCCCGGGCGGCACGATTGTGTGCAACGGCTACAAAGACCGCGAATACATTCGCCTTGCGCTGATCGGGCGCAAGTTGGGATTGCAAACGTTCATCGTGATCGAGAAACCCTCCGAACTGAAATTGGCGCTGGAAGAGGCGGAAAAGCTCGGCATCCAACCAGGTCTGGGCGTGCGCATGCGGCTGACTTCGCTGGGTGCGGGCAAGTGGCAGAACAGTGGCGGCGACAAGGCCAAATTCGGGCTGGATCCGCGCCAGTTGCTGACCTTGTGGAAAGAGCTGCGCGATGCCGGCATGGGCGATTGCCTGAAGCTGCTGCACTTCCATATGGGCAGCCAGATTTCCAACGTGCGCGATATTGCCGCCGGCATGCGCGAAGCCACCCGCTACTTCGTGGAGCTGACCAAACTGGGTGCGAATATTTCGCATGTCGATGTCGGCGGCGGGCTGGGCATCGATTACGAAGGCACGCGTTCGCGCAGCTACAACTCGGTCAATTACGGCATCCCGCATTACGCCTCCAGCATCGTGCAGCCGCTGGCCGAAGCCTGCGCCCGCGAGGGCCTGACGCCGCCGCGCATCCTCACCGAGTGCGGGCGTGCAATGACCGCGCACCACGCCTTGCTGGTGACCAATGTCAGCGAAGTGGAACGTGCGCCGGAGGGCCGCGTGCCGGATGTGCATGCCGACGAATCGCAGCCGGTGCGGCAATTGCGTGAGCTGCACGACGAGATGGCGCAGCGTCCGGCGGTGGAAGTGTTCCATGAAGCCACCCAGGCGCATGCCGAAGGCCTCAGCCTGTATGCGCTAGGGCAATTGGATTTGACCCAGCGTGCACGGATTGACGACCTGTTCTACGCCATCGCGCATGCGGTCAAGGCGCGCCTGACCTACGACGAAAAGAGCCATCGCGATTTGCTGGATGAACTCAACGAGCGCTTGGTCGACAAGTACTTCGTCAACTTCAGCGTGTTCGAATCGATGCCCGATGTGTGGGCGATTGATCAGGTGTTCCCCATCGTGCCGATCGAGCGTTTGAATGAAGCGCCCACCCGGCGCGGCATCATCGCCGACATGACCTGCGACTCCGACGGCAAGATCGACACCTATGTCGAAAACGAAGACCTCGACAGCTCGCTGCCGCTGCACGAGCCGCGCCCGGGCGAACGCTACCGGATTGGCTTCTTCCTGGTCGGCGCGTATCAGGAAGTGTTGGGCGATATCCACAACCTGTTTGGCGACACCGACGCCATCGAGGTCAAGGCCAGCGGCGATGGCTTTGCCATCAGCCAGCAGCGCCGCGGCGACACCACCGATGTGATGCTGGATTACGTGGGCTACAAACTGGATGACCTGCGCCGCTGCTACCGCGCACTGGTGGCTTCGGCGGATCTCGGCAACGCCGAAAGCGAGCGCCTGAACGAAGCGCTGGAACGCGGACTGACCGCCTACACCTATCTGGATGATGCGCCGCTGTGAGTGATGGCCAGCGCGGCGAGCATCTGCCGGGCCTGGATCTGTTGCGCGCCATTGCGGTGTTGTGGACGATGCAGTTCCACAGCTTCATCGTCGGCGGGTTGGGGCCGGACTGGATGTGGCTGCAACGCTACGGCTGGATGGGCGTGGACCTGTTTTTCGTGCTCAGCGGTTTTCTGATCGGCGGGCAAGTGTTGCGGCCGTTGGCGCAGGGCGTGCGGCCCTCGTTGCGCACGTTTTACCTGAAGCGTGCGTTTCGCATTCTTCCCGCGTTCTGGGGGGTGCTGGCGGTGTATCTGCTATGGCCGGAGTTTCGTGAAGCACCGGGCATCGAGCCGTGGTGGAAGTTTGCGTTGTTCGTCGTCAATCTGGACATTGATTACACCGCCAATGCCGCGTTCTCGCATGCGTGGTCGCTGTGCGTGGAGGAGCATTTTTATCTGGTTTTCCCGATGCTGGCGCTGCTGCTCGCGCGACGCCCATCCGTGCTGAAATTCTGGGGTGTGTGTGTTGCGGTGTTGTTGGGTGGTATCGCGCTGCGTGCCGGCATTTGGTTGCATGATGCTGCCTTGCAGCCGTCGCGGAATTGGTTCGTCGAGGATATTTACTACCCCACCTGGAACCGTCTCGATGGACTGTTGCTGGGGGTGATGCTGGCGGCATGGCAGGCGTATCGGCCGGCAGCCTGGTCGCGCGCAGCCAAGTACGCCAATCTGTTCGCACTGGCCGGCGTGCTGGTGCTGGTGCTGGCGTTCTGGCTGTTCCGTGATCGCGTGGGCTGGCTGGGGAACAGCATCGGCTGGCCGGTGTTGTCGCTGGCGTTGGCGTTGCTGGTGTTTGCCGGCGCGCAACCGCATGGCGTGCTGGGTGCGCGGGCATTGCCGGGGGCCGGCTGGATCGCGGCGGTTTCGTACAGTCTCTACCTTGTCCACAAGCCGATCTACGCGCTTGTGCAGGCGCATTGGGGCGCTGTGCTGGCCGCGCGCGGCAGTGTGGCGTGGCTGGTGTATGGCGGGGTTGCACTTGCCGCGGCGGCGGTGCTGCATTACCTCATCGAGCGCCCGTGTCTGCGTTTGCGCGGGCGGTTTTTGCAGCACGCCTGAACTCAGCCTAGGCGGGACAGAACCGCTTCCAAAATGGGTTTGGCCCAAGCGGGGGTGTTGCTCAGCGTTTGGGCGTCGGTTGGAAACGCGATGCTGCTTGCTTCCATTTGCAGCAGCAGGCGCGGATTGGGCATTGGTTGACCGATAGTGGCATCCACACTGTTGTCGTACACCTGCAATTGGCTCAGGTACGGCAGCAGTGCAATCAGGTTCCTGCGCGAGGACTCGAAGCGCTCCCGGACTTTGGTTTCTGGAATGTCATGGCCGCCACGCGAAACGCGCAGTTTGATGCGGGCGAGATGGTGCTCCGGCGACCCCAGTCCGACGAACCACATCAGGACATCGTGAGTCTTGCTGGCCTCGCGTAATTTGGCGGCAATCGTATTACCGCCGAGTGTCGTTTCGAACGCGTAATCGGTGCCGCCAGCAATCGCCGCATCCAATTGGCGGACACCTGCTTGCCATGCCGCTGCATTGGCTTCGGCGGGGGGTGCCCCGGTGGTTTTGATCAATTGCCGGGTGAATGTATCGGGATTGAACCAGGTCAGTCCCGCCTGCGTGAGTTCGCGTTCACCCGCGGTGCTCTTGCCTGCGCCGTTGACGCCGGCCAGCACAAAAATCACCGGACGCGCCACGATTCAGAACTCGTTGCCAGTAAACGTGTTGCCGCCGAAGTCGATGGGCCGGCGCAGGATGCCGCGCAACTTGTCGCGTGCTTCCCGGGTTTGCAGCACCTTCAGGCGCTCATCGAACTGGCGGCTCAACACATCCAGCGCGGCCTGTTTCCGGGCGCGGGTTTCGAGGGCTTCCTGCAGCAGGTCGTCATAGTCTGTGGTGGACAGCACAACCGCTTCCGGGCGACCGTGGTTGGTGACCACCACCTTGCCGCTACGCGCCACCACCTTCATCACGCCGCGCCAGCCCAGCTTCTTCACGTCCGAAGCCGGGGTTTGCGGCAGGGTGTCCAAGGTATTGAGTGCGGCAACAGCCATGACGGTTTCCAATGAGCTGCAATATAGCCAATATACCCTTTTTATCCAAAATATCCTGAATGGGAGCAAGGGCGAGAATCAGCCTTCCCGGTGCACCTGAAAGCCGGCAAACGACTGCGAGGTGGGCATCAACTCAATGCGGTTGATGTTCAGGTGCGGCGGTTGGCTGGCCACCCAGAAGATGGTGTCGGCGATGTCCTCGGCGGTCATCGGGTTGGCGCCGCCATAGAGCTTGTCGGAGGCGACCTGGTCGCCGTGGGTGCGCACCACGGTGAACTCGGTTTCAGCCATCCCCGGCTCGATCACGGTCACCCGCACGCCGGTGCCGTGCAGGTCGGCGCGCAGACCCAGCGAGAACTGACTGACGAAGGCCTTGCTGCCGCCGTAGACATTGCCGCCGGTGTAGGGATACGTGGCAGCGGTGGAGCTGATATTGATGACGGCACCTTTGCGGGCGATCAGCGTGGGTAGCAGCGCGTGGGTCAAGGTCACCAGGGCCGTCACGTTGGTGTCGATCATGGTCTTCCAGTCCGACAACAGCGCGTCCTGTGCTGGTTGGGTGCCCTGCGCAAGGCCGGCGTTGTTGA